>NZ_JCACHU010000145.1:0-23269 GCF_059504005.1 Belnapia sp.
CAGCCTCACCAGCTATCCTTATCTCGAACAAGTCAGGGTTTAAGCGGGTCGGTATCAGATCGCTCGGGTAGCGCAGCTTCTCGCGCCCGTACCGCTCCCGATCCGCTGCCGTCCACATGGCAAGAGCTCCGCTGTTCCCATCAATGTCCTGCCGCAACGCATTCAGAATACAGGAGTTCTTCATGGACGGGCTCTTACCGAACGTTGCTCAGCGGTTTTGGTAGAAGAATTCGACCTGTGAAAGTGCTTTCCGTCACCGCCTTGTTCTCAACCCATGTTTTCGGCTTATAGACAGCGGTGCTGAAATTGCAGCAGGCTGTGCGATTCTTGCTTAGCCCGATATTGGCTGCCACGATCTTAGTAACCCCATCGAGCGGCTCAACCGCAAGATCAAGCGCCGCACCAACGTCGTCGGCATCTTCCCCAAGAAGCCGCCGCCGTCAGGCTGGTCGGCGCGCTCCTCCTCCAGCAGTTCGACGAGTGGGCAACCCAGCGATCGCGCTACATGATGTTGGAGACCAAGATCGCTGTGAGCGGTACTCCTGCCGTCAGCCTGCCAGTCGCAGCCGCCTGGCGCTGCGGCATACCCCGCCAAGGAGCATCGCTTCTACACCACGCCTGGGGAGTACGTCATGCCAAGCTGATGAGTGCCTGTGAGTGAAAGTCTCATCCGGCTAAAGCCGTAGCGGGCAGGCCGGGACCGAGTCTTGCGGGCGTTGCGGTAACGCGGGGTCTGAAGTGTAGACAGGGGCCATGCGGGGTGCGGGATTGAGCCTCGAAATGTGGAAGTTCGCGAAGGCCGAGAGTGTTCCCAGTCTCGCAGGCAGCACGTGCGTCATCGCTTTGCGAGATGACGTCGCTTCGCCGGGGTCGAAGGCCGCCTCACGCAGGGAAAGCACGCATCGGAACATGAGAGGCCCGACCGGGTCCGCCAGATTGGTCTCTGGTGGGGGAGGGCGGCGAGGCGATGCCGGAGCCGCCCTCCGAGCTGAGGTCGGGGGTCGGACTGGTTCATACTACCGATGACGCCGCCGAAGGAAACGAGGCGCGCCGAGGGAAGGGGCCAGCCCGGAAGGAACCCAAGCGAGGGTGGCAATGTCCGGACCCAGAGCCGGGGAGCCTTGCCATCAAACCTCGCACGGGTGAACGCGGCGGCCCGAGGGGCTGTCCAGACCCGGTTCACCGCCCTGCTGCACCACGTCGACGTCGAGGCGCTCGAACGGGCGTTCCGACGTCAGAAGCGGCGGGTCAGTGCAGGTGTCGATGGGATCACGGTGGCGGACTACGAGCAGAACCTGGAGGCTAACCTCCATGACCTCTGCGCGCGGGTCCACACCGGACGCTACCGGCCACAGCCGGTCCGGCGTGTCTATATCCCGAAAGCAGATGGCGGGCGGCGACCGCTCGGCGTGCCAACCCTGGAGGACAAAATCGTCCAGGGTGCGGTGGCTGAGACGTTGAGCGCCATCTACGAAGTCGACTTCCTCGGGTTCTCCTACGGCTTTCGGCCGGGGCGGAACCCGCACCAGGCTCTGTCATGGCTGCATACGGCGATCATGAGCCAGCGCGTGAAATGGGTGCTCGATGCCGACATTCGCAGCTTCTTTGACTCGGTTGACCACGAGTGGCTGCTGCGAATGCTGGCGCACCGGATTGCTGATCCGCGGGTCCTCCGGCTGGTCCGGATGTGGCTCGAGGCCGGCATCCTGGAGAGCAATGAGTGGTCCGAGACGGAAAGAGGAACGCCGCAAGGAGCGGGCATCAGCCCGCTGCTCGCCAATGTCTTCCTGCATTACGCCCTCGATCTTTGGGTCCATCAGTGGCGCAGCCGGCATGCACGCGGTCGGGTATCGATCGTGCGCTACGCCGACGACTTCGTCATGGGCTTCGAGAGCGAGGCGGATGCCAGGTGGATGATGGCGGCGCTCAAGGAACGCCTGGCTAGGTTTGGCCTGGCGCTCCACGAGGACAAGACGCGACTGATCGAGTTCGGCCGCCTACCGGCCAAGGCTCGGCAGCAGCGCGGCGAGCGGCGTCCGGAAACCTTCGCCTTTCTGGGCTTCACCCACTACTGCGGGTGGACCCGGGACGGCCGGTTCATCGTCAAGCACAAGACACAGAGCACACGACTGTCACGCAAACTGACAGCGCTGCGCCAGGACGCGCGACGGCTGATGCACAAGCCGCTGGCCGAACAGCACCGCTGGTACTCCAGCGTGCTACGCGGGCACTACGGCTACTTCGGCCGGCCGCATAACTGGCGCTCTCTGAACGGTTCCTGCGGGACGTCCGGCGTATCTGGTTCAGCTGCCTCAAACGGCGGAGCCAGAAAAACCGGCGAGCAGGCTGGAACTGGTTCGAGACTGTGACCCAGGGCTTGCCTCTACCCCAACCTCGGATCACCCATCCCTGGACACCACGTCCAGCATGACGCGGGTTACTTCCGGGAAGAGCCGGGTGCGGGAAAGCCGCCTGCCCGGATCTGTGAGGGCGGAGCCGAATGGCCGAGCTACTCGACCACGGCCATCATGCAGCCCCTTCAGCATGCAACCTCGCCAAGGGGAACGGCCGTGACTGAAGCAATGAAGGCCTGTCATGGACTAGGTTGGCCAGCGCTTCACCCATGGCCGCGGAGTGCTTGAATCCGTGACCCGAGCAGGCTGAGACCATCATAATCCGCTCCTCGTCATGCAACTGATCGACGACGAAGCCTGCGTCGGCTGTGACGGTGTAGAGGCAGGTTGCCGAGCGTCTGCATTGAGGTCCCACCCCAGTTAAGCGGCCAGCCACATGGGTTTCGTACATCCGATGCTCCTCGTAGCGATCAACCGAGCGTTTGAGGTGATTGGGATCAGCAGCCGTCTCATACAGCTCGGTCGCAAGCTTTACGCCAGCCGATCCCGGCAGAAGCGGGAAGCCGTAGAAATGATCCGACTTGCCGTTTCCATGCGCCCAGATGAACACCGGGAATCGGCCAGGTGCGTAGAGAGCGGCTTCGTCAGCTTCGAACCAGTGAAGCGTCTGCCGGTAGACTTTGAGGTGCGCCGGCAGTTCTCCCCCAAGCAATCGCGGCAGCCAAGCTCCGGCCGTGACGATGGCCCGAGCAGCGCGATACAAACCGCGATCGGTGTAGACCTCCACGCTGTCTCCGACCTGCGCGATGCGGTGAACGGTCTCCATAGTGCGAATTTGTGCCCCGTGCCGCTTGGCAAGCTCCAGCTGCGCGGCGATGCAGCGTTCCGGATGAACGAAACCTCCTCCAGGCTCGAAGTAACCGGTTTCGTTGGACCGAAGCCTGAATTGGGGGAAGCGGACCTGGATTTCGCCGGCATCCAGCACTTCGTGCGTTATGCCGAACTGGCGCGCAACCTCAATCGTCCGGTCGAGGAAATTGCTCTTGCCGTGAAGGTCAGGCATGCCGTCACCTGGTGCAAGGATCAGTGCCCCGCAAGTTTCGAGCAGGGTAGCGCCTGTCTCCTCCTCAATCTCCCGCCATATCTCATGGGAGCGCAGGACGAATGGCGCGAAACGCTTACCTTCACCCACGGCTTGTCGCGTGATGCGGGTCTCACCATGGCTCGAGCCGCGATCATGGGGAGGAACGAAGCGGTCGAGGCCCAGAACCCTCAGGCCGCCCTGCTTTGCGGTCTGGTAAAGGGTCGCGCTCCCCATCGCCCCCAGCCCGACCACGATCACATCCGCACTGGCTTCGGTTTTCATTGGCTGTTCCGAGATTCAAGCCTGTTCGCAGTTGAACCGGCGACATCCAGCTCAACGCCTCCAAAAAATTATACCTGAATGGCGGACCATATGAGGACACCACCTTTCGGTGCCCCCAGACCACAAGCTTATGATGCGTTTCTTTCTTTAGAAACTCAGGCTCTGCGCGGGACCAAGCGAACTGCCCCAGCGGCGACCTCCGCCGTTTACCGAAAGCTCGGCGCCCACATGAGGCCACCATCGCGGGCGAGTGCGTTGGCCCCGCGCTCCAAGCCTAGTGGAGCAAGGTTCCTTTCCCACATCTCGGCATAGTTGCCGACTTGGGCGATGACCGTCGCGGCCCAAGCCTCATCGATGCCGAGAGCTTTCCCGAGATCGCCCTGGACGCCGACGAGCCGCTGGACCATGGACTCCGTAGAGCTCCGCGCCTGGTCGATATTGCGGCTGGAGACGCCGGCCTGCTCTGCGGCGACCAGCGAGAAGCCAGTCCAGCGGACCAGATCGAACCAACGATCGTCACCTTTGCGAACCATGGCGCCTACAGGCTCACTGGAAAGGCGCTCGGGCAGCAGCCGCAAGCCTGCCTGGGGGTTCTGCGCTCGAAAGGCCGCGATGTAGGAGCCGTCATTGGCCCAGGCATCACAGCGCCCGGCCAGAAAGGCCTGCTGGACCTCGTTCACGCCGCCGATCAGCAATGGCTGGAAGCTCAACCGATTAGCTCGGAACCATTCGGTGACGTCGAGTTCGGTGGAGGTTCCGGGGATCAGGCAAACCGTGGCGCCGTCCAGATCCTTGGCCGAGGCAACGCCCGCGCTTTCGCGGACAACGAAGGCCGTGCCGTCATGGAAATTCACGAAGGCCATGAGGAGGCCTAGCGATGCCTCACGCGTCAACGTCCAGCCAGTGTTGCGGACCAGCAGGTCGACCTCGCCCGATTGCAGCGCCGTGAAGCGCGCCTGAGGCGAGAGCGGCACGAAGCGCACCTTCGTTGCATCCCCAAGCGCCGCGGCTGCGACGGCGCGACAGGTATCGGCATCCATGCCGCGCATCACGCCTTGGCTGTCGGGCAGGGAAAAGCCCGGCGACTCGCCTGAGACGCCGCAGGCCAGCACGCCGCGGCTTCGCACCGCCTCAAGCGTCGGAGAAGCTTGTTGCGCGGAGACCGGGAAGGCGAGGGCGATCAGAACCAAGCTGAGGCAGATGCGAAATATCATGGCGGTTGCTCCGGGCGTGGCAGCGCAACGCGAAGCACCCAGCCCGGTTCTTTCTCCATGAGGTCGGCCTGATGGCGAGAATGCGGCCGTCTGAGTTTCTGGAGGCTTGGGAGCAGGGAGATCGGCGGGCCGCCCGGCCGTACAGTAACCGACACCGGGGCACCCGACCAGGCGCCCCATGCACCACGATGGTGCACTTGGACTTCTTGGCAGCCTGCTTTCACCCGGCGAAGCGCTTGGCGCCTGCCACACAGGCAACCACCACCCCGGTCACCACCGCCATAGACCAGGGGACGGCTTCATGCAGCAGCAGGGCAGCCAGCAAGAATCCGAAAAATGGCTGCAGCAATTGAAGCTGCCCCACGCCTGCGATGCCGCTCAGCGCCAGCCCGCGATACCAGAACACGAAGCCCACCAGCATGCTGAACACCGAGACGTAGGCGAGCCCGATCCATGCAGGCAGGCCGATGCCGTCCCAGGAACCCGGCAGCGTCGCTAGAGCAACGGCCGCCATGACCGGCAGAGCGAGCAGGAGCGCCCAGGATATGACCTGCCAGCCGCCGAGGCGGCGCGAAAGGGTGGCGCCCTCGGCGTAACCCAGGCCGCACAGCAGGATTGCTGCCGCCATCAGGAGGTCGCCGACCGATGAGGTGCCGGTGCTCTGCGACAGGGCGAAACCGGCAACCACCAGGCCCCCGACCCCGGCGAAAAGCCAGAAAGCCGGCTTCGGCCTTTCCTCGCCCCGCAACACGCCGAAGAACGCGGTTGCGAGCGGCAGGAGGCCGATGAAGATGATCGAGCGCGCTGCGGTGATGTGCTGGAGCGCCAAGGCCGTCAGCAACGGGAAGCCGATGACCACGCCGAACGCCACGATGCCGAGCGGGCCGATGTCGCCAGCCGCTGGCCTTTCCTGCCGGAAGGCCCGAAGCAGCGCCGCCCCGAGCAGGGCGGCGATCACCGCGCGGGCCGAGGTGAGGAACAGGGGCGTGAAGCCGCCGACGGCCACCCGCGTCGCCGGCAACGACCCGCTGAAGATGATCACCCCAAGGAGGCCGTGCCCCCATCCGCCTGTCAGCCGCCCCATCGTCCATCCCTTTGGCCGAGCCTCACGCTAGCTCGGCCGGAGCTGGCGGCGCCAGGAACGATCCCATACAATTCAGCCGAACTGTATGGCCCGGCGGACCCACACAGATGAAGGCATTCGAGAGGTGAGGGATCAGGCCAGAGGCCGCATAGGCGAGGTCATGGCGGCAATCCGCCGCAAGCTGGCCACGCAGGTGCTGGCGCCTGGCGAGAAGCTGCCCTCGATCCGTGCATTCGCCGCGACAATGCGTGTCTCGCCCTCGACAGTGGTCGAGGCCTATGACCGGCTGGCAGCCGAGGGCGTCATTCAGGCACGACCAGGCTCGGGTTTCTACGTGTCTGGTGTCCTGGCACCGCTCGCGCTCGCCGATGCGGGGCCACGCCGCGACCGGGCAATCGATCCCCTTTGGGTGTCCCGCCAGTCGCTGGACACCGATACCGCCATGCCCAAGCCTGGCTGCGGCTGGCTGCCGGCCGACTGGATGCCGAACACCGCCATACGCCGGGCAATCCGTAGTCTTGCCCGCGCCGACGAAAGGACTCTGACGGAGTATGGCAGCGCGCGTGGCACCTTGGACCTGCGGCGTATCCTTGTCCGCCAGTTCGCCGGCGAGGGGCTTGAGATCGGCGCGGACCAGATCCTCCTCACCGGGTCCAGCACGCAGGCCATCGACCTGATCTGCCGCTTCCTGCTGCGGCCAGGCGACACCGTGCTGGTGGACGACCCATGCTACTTCAACTTCCAGGCCTTGCTGTCTGCTCACGGCCCCAAGGTGGTCAGCGTGCCTTACACGCCGGCTGGACCCGATCCGTCGCTCTTCGGCGCGGCACTCGCGGCCCACCGCCCGCGCCTCTATGTCACCAACTCAGCGCTTCACAATCCGACGGGCGCGACTCCTTCTCCGCAAACGGCGCATCGGCTGCTGAGCTTGGCAGCCGCTTACGACCTCACCATCGTCGAGGACGATATCTTTGCCGACTTCGAGCCCGAGCCCTCGCCGCGTCTTGCAGTCCTGGACGGCCTGTCGCGTGTGATCCGCGTTGGAAGCTTTTCCAGAACCCTGTCCGCTTCGATCCGTTGCGGCTATGTCGCCGCGCGCGCCGATTGGATCGAGGCGCTGGTTGACCTGCAGGTCGCAACGAGCTTCGGCGGCCCCAGTCCTTTCGCGGCTGAGCTTGTCGCCAGCACCCTGCGCGATGGCAGCTACCGCAAGCATCTCGATGCGCTTCGCCGGCGCCTGTCCAGGGCGCGCCGCGAGGCCGCCGCTGGGCTGGCGGCGCTCGGGGTACGGCCTTGGCTCATGCCGCGCGGCGGCTTTTACCTCTGGTGCCGCCTTCCCGACGGCATGGATGCAGCGCAAGTGGCGCGCGTCGGGCTGCGCGAGGCTCTCGTGCTGGCTCCCGGCAACGTCTTCAGCCCGTCGCAGTCGGCCTCCGACTTCATGCGCCTCAACGTGGCGCAGATGACCGAACGACGCGTCTTCGATGTGCTTGCAATGGCAATCTCCCAACGAAATGGTTGAGGCAGCGGCGTAATTGGGAGCCGCTGCTCGGCTGTACCGGGGCGTTTCCCTCGGCGGCGGTTCCGCGGGCGTCCGGAAGAACCAGCATCAACATCACCGGCCGATGATGAAGCGGGTCCCCGCCGGGAGCGCCTCCCGCGCCGCCTCTGTCGCCGACCCCGGCATTCGTCACCGTCCAAGGCCTATGCGAAGGCTAATCCATGCCCTCAATGCGGCGCGAGTTCTCGGCGGGGCAAGCCGGCGTTCAAACAGGGCGGTATCCGGCATGGGTATGGAGGCGCCGTGGCGCGAGGTCCACGGCCTGGCGCAGCGCCTCGACAAGGCTGCCCTCATCGGCGACGCCCGTGCCAGCGATGTCGAACGCCGTGCCGTGGTCGACGGAGGTGCGGATCACCGGCAGGCCGACGGTGATATTCACCCCTGCCTCGAGCCCCATGACCTTCACCGGGCCATGGCCCTGGTCATGGTACATGGCAACCACGAGGTCGAAGTCGCCGCGCGCGGCACGGAAGAAGAGCGTGTCGGCCGGCAGCGGGCCGTCCACCTTCCAGCCCCTGGCGCGGCAGGCCTGCACGGCAGGGATGATCTTCTCCTCCTCCTCGCCATGACCGAAGAGGCCGTTCTCGCCGGCATGCGGATTGATGCCGCAGACGCCGATGCGCGGCTCGGCAATGCCGGACTTCACCAGCGTCGCATGCCCGCGGGCGATGGTCCGCTCGACAAGACCTGGTTCGATCTTCCGGATGGCATCGACCAGGCCGGTATGCGTGGTCACGTGGATGACACGCAGCTTCGGCGCGACCAGCATCATGGAAACCTCGGGCGTGCCGGTGAGCTGCGCCAGCAACTCGGTGTGGCCTGGGTATTTGTGCCCGGCGGCGTGCAGCGCCTCCTTCGACAGCGGCGCGGTGCAGATGGCATCTGCCTCGCCCGCCTCGACCAGGCGCGTCGCACGCTCGATGTAGCGATAGGCGCCCTCGCCGGAGACGGGCGAGAGCCTGCCGAAGGGATGCCCCGGCGGGATCAGGCCGAGGTCGATGCAGTCCACCGTACCGCGCCGATAGCGTGCACCGGAGGGCTCGGCCAGCGCTGCGACCGTGAGGCTGCCGCCTAGGATGTCGCCCGCCTCACGCAGGCGGGCTGCGTCGCCGATCACCAGCGGGCGGCAGATCGCGTAGACATCCTCACGCGCCAAGGCTTTCATGATGATCTCGGGCCCAATGCCCGAGGCATCGCCCATGGTGATGGCGACGATCGGGCGGCTGTCCTGGGCTGCGGTCATGGCGGGTCCTCGTGGGAGAAGGGTGCGCAATCTTTCGAGACTGCGGACGATGGTGTCTGCCGTGCCGAAGGCGCCGGCCTTGGTCATGACGGGGATGGCGTGCATATCCGGTGCACGGCCGATCGTGACGCCGAGCGGCACGCCCGGCTCCAGCTCGTCCAACAACCGGATACCGGTGACACCAAGCCGGCCAAGCAGAGCGCAGGCGGTCTCCCCCCCGGTGGCGAAAAGGCCGGCGGCATGCGGCGCGGCCGGAGCGAGCACGGCGGCAAGCCGCTCGGCCATCAAGCCGCCACGGGAAAGGTCGGGCTCGCCGTCGGCGGCGATGTCCACCAGCACGTCCTCGCCGGCGGCAAGCGCCCCGGCGATGGCAGCGCCGGCCTCGCTCGGCGCCGCGTCCTCCAGCAGCAACGCCGGCGGCAGGCTGAAGGGCCGCACGGCGCCTGCCTCGACCAAGCGCGCCGCAGCGGCTCGGGAGACCTCGGCGACGCTGCCGATCACCACCAGCAGGCCGCCCCGGCCGGCAGGCGCGAGGGGGAGCAAGGGGACCTCCGCCGGCCCCTCGGCGGCCGCAAGCGCTGCGGCGATGCCGCCTGAGCCGGTCCAGAGGATCCGCGCGCCGAAGCGCAGGCCGGCGCGGGCGATGGCGTCCAGGTCCCCGGGCAGCAGGGCGTCGCAGACCAACGCCTGCACCCCCGCATCCAGCGCGGCCGCAATCCCGGCCACGGCTTCGCCGCGCGCTTCCGCGAGCGGCAGCAGGCGGGCGCGCAGCCCCTCCGCCTCCAGCACCGCAACCAGGTCGGCGCTCGGGTAGCTGTGATCGCGCGCCCAAAGCGGCGTCTTCTCCAGCGGCACGCCGTCCAGATATACCCGGCCACCCTCGGTGGTGCGGCCAGTGGCCGGGAAGGCAGGGGCGACGATGGCCATGACGCCGGCGCTGCAATGGTGGAGCGCCTCGATGCAGGCCCGCAATTCCGCTGCAGGCTGGCCGCGCAGGGTGCTGTCGATCTTCTTGATCAGCCGCACCCCGGGCGCGAGCCGTGCCTCGATCAGGCTGCGATGGCGCGCGGCGGCAAGCGCCGGGGGCAGACGCCGGCTGTCAGCGTCGATGGCGAACACCGTCGCCTCCGTCGGCATAGGTGCCTCGCCCCAGCCGACCACGGCGGTGTCGCCGCGGCGAGCGAAGGCGATGGCGCAATCCGCCGCACCGGTCAGGTCATCCGCCAGTATCAGCCAACGCAGGGTCAGGGCGGTTACTCCGGCGGGGCGGTGGTGATCGCGGATGCGCCTTCCGGCCGCGCATCCGTGGCTTTTGCCGTCCAGGCGGTCAACAGCGGGACCAGCAAGGTGATCACGATGACGGCGGCGACCAGGATGGTCGCATGCGCCGCCTTAACGGCATAGGCCGGGTGGGCCGCCGCCACGAGGGCCGGCCCCGCCCGATGCCAGCCAAGGAAGCCGGCCCATGGTCCGCCATTGGAGAGAAGCCTTTGCCTCCGGGCCGGCACTTCCGGTCTGTCCGCGGGAGAAGTTCGTGACCTTGCTGCGGCACGGGCATGCTGCAGCCTGAAGCGTTTCCTCGGGCTCGGTCAGGTGCTTGTCCCGCAATGGGGGACGGTCGCAGCGCCCTGGGCGACGTGCTGATCCGCCAGCGGAGGTTCCGTCGCCTCGCGCCCCAGCTGCCGCATCTTTACGCCGCCATGGCCGTAGTCGCGCGCATCGGCATGGCCGTGACGCCCCCCACGCTGACGCGCGCCTATGCCGACGCAGCCGGCCTGGCCGTGTTGCCGTCGCCGGTTCCGCGTCCGTCATTCACCCCCGGTCTGGTCTGGCCCGACGCTCTCGTGGCCGACCAGGGCGCCACGTGGCTTCGCGGGCTGGTGCGGCAAGCGGCAGGTCACGTGTAGCGCTGCGGGGATGGTCCGCATCCGTGGCGGCGTCAGTCGATGCCGCAGGCTCGCAAGCCCATCCTTGCGACCACGATCAAATCCTCGCGCTCGGCACCGCTCGCGGCCTGCACGGCCATGCCCTGGAACAGGGCTGCGAGATAGCGCGCCAGCTGGCCGGGGTCCGCGCCGGGCGGCAGGTCGCCCTCCCGAGCGGCGCGGGCGAGGCGTTCCCTGATCACCTCCTGGCTCGCCGCCCGTTGGGCAGCCAGTACCTCGCGGGCGGCCGCGCCTTCCGCTCCGCAGCTAAGGGCGCCATGCACGGCCAGGCAGCCGGGCGGACGGCCCGGCATGGTCAGCTCATCGGCCGCGTCGAAGAGGAGGCGACGGATCGCGTCCCCGATCTTCCGCTCGGAGAGCGCCCGCCCGACGAATGAGCCGGGGCCCTCGACATAGCGGTCCACCGCCGCGCGGAAGAGCGCCTGCTTGTCACCGAATGCCGCATAGAGGCTGGGGCGGTTGATCCCCATCGCCGCGGTCAGGTCGGCTATCGAGGTGCCCTCGTATCCGTTGCGCCAGAACAGCTCCAGCGCGCGGTCGAGCGCATCCTCCTGGCTGAAGCTCCGGGGACGTCCGGCGGGCACGGTAGGCACTCCTGATCTGAAAACTGTACTATCCGATATATAATCCGTTGACCTGCCCTCGCCAGCGCCCAATTATGTACCGATCGATACAGATCTGGGGGCGACGAGACATGAATATCGATCTGACGGGCAAGGTGGCGCTGGTGACGGGTGGCTCGCGCGGCATCGGGGCGGCGAGCGCGAGGGCCCTGGCGGCGGCGGGCGCGGAGGTGGTCATCAGCCATTCCAATTCGGCCGAGGCGGCCGATGCGGTGGTTCGGGACTTCCGGATGCTCGGCCGGCGTGCCGAGGCGGTGCGCGCCGACCAGGCGGACCGCGCGGCGGTGGGCGCGCTGGTGCGTGGCGTGGCCGAGCGGTTCGGCCGGCTCGACATACTGGTCAACAACGCGGGCGTGTTCGTGACGGGCATGGTGGGCGACACCACGGACGAGGATCACGACCGCCAGTTCACGGTCAATGTCGACGGCGTGTTCGCGGCCGTGCGCGCGGCGGCCGGCGTGATCGCGGCAGACGGGCGGATCATATCCATCGGCTCCGTCCTGGGTGACCGGTCGCCCTTTCCCGGCGGCAGCGGCTACTCCGCCACCAAGGCGGCCGTGGCCGCACTTTCCCGTGGCTGGGCGCGCGACCTTGCACCGCGTGGCGTGACGGTGAACGTCGTCCAGCCGGGCCCGATCGACACGCAGTTGAACCCGACCGAGGGCGACTTCGCCGCCGTCCTCACCGCCGGCACCGCGCTCGGCCGCTATGGTCGCCCGGAGGAGGTCGCGGCGGCGGTCGTGTTTCTCGCCTCGCCTCAGGCCTCCTACATCACCGGCATGACGCTCAACGTCGATGGCGGCTACAACGCGTGAGGCGAGCCGCCATGATCACCTTCTGGGGCCACGGCTCGCCCAATCCGCACAAGGTGGCGATCGCGCTGGAGGAGCTCGGGCTGCCCTACGAGGCACGCGTCGTCGATACCCCGGCGGGTGAACAGCAGGAGCCGTGGTTCACCGCGATGAGCACCAACGCCAAGGGTCCGGTGATCCACGATGCCGGGACCGGGCGAACGGTCTACGAGTCCAACGCCATCCTTCTCTCCCTGGCCGACAAGGCCGGCCGGCTCATCCCGCCCATTGGCGATCCGGGGCGGGATGAGGCGCTCCAGCTCCTGTTCCTCCAAGCAAGCGCGGTGGGGCCGATGTTCGGCCAGCGTGCATGGGTTCACCCTCTTCGCGCCCGAGAAGCCGCCCTACGCCGTCGAACGCCATGCGCGCGAGGGCAGCCGGCTGGAGGCGATGCTGGACCGGCTGCTCGTTGGGCGCGACCACTTCCTCGCTTCCGGTTACTCGGTCGTCGACATCGCCTTCTTCGGCTGGCTCTGGTGCGCCGTGCATCAGGGCTTTGGGATCGGCGGTGTCCCACACCTCTCCGCTTGGTACGATCGCGTCGCCGCTCGGCAGGCGGTAGGGAAGGGCATTACGGTGCCCCTGCCGTTGCCGGACTTCGCACGCTTCCGGGCATAGCGGCGGCCCGGCCCCGTTCGCTACCGCGTGCTGACGACGCATCCGGGGGCGGCCAGGGTAGCGGCGGTCTCACGCGGCTACTGGCGGGCGGAAGCCTGGCGGCCAGCCGCCGCATGATCGCACGCTTCGCCTGCGCCTTGACGGAGGGGCTGCGGCCTTCCGAGACTCACGAAGAGTTCGGCGCCAACCCGGGATCGGCGGCCAAAAAGGTTTGCGAGGCTTCCGTCGATAAGGTGTGATCGATCCCTATCGGAGTGGCAGGGTGCGGTCGCCGCCTCACCCGCAGGCCGCTCTCACCGCACAAAGGACTTCCCTTTGGCTGACGCCCCTCACGACCCCGCCGCGCCTAAGTCCGTGCCGCCTCCGAAGGATCGCCACCTCCGCGACCTGGCCAACTGCATCCGCTTCCTGTCCATGGATGCGGTGCAGCAGGCCAAGAGCGGACACCCCGGTGCTCCCATGGGCATGGCCGACATCGCGACGGTCCTGTTCCGGGACTTCATGCAGTTCGACGCCGCCGAGCCGCACTGGATCGACCGCGACCGGTTCATCCTGTCCAATGGCCACGGGTCGATGCTGCTCTACAGCCTGCTGTACCTCACCGGCTACAAGGACATGCCGGTCGAGGAGTTGAAGCGCTTCCGCCAGGTGGGCAGCAAGACACCCGGTCATCCCGAGTACCACCATGCGGACGGCATCGAGCTGACCACTGGGCCGCTGGGTCAGGGCATCGCCGAAGCGGTCGGCATGGCGCTGGGCGAGCGCATCATGAACGCGGAGTTCGGCGACGAGCTGGTGAACCACCACACCTATGTCTTCATGGGTGACGGCTGCCTGATGGAGGGCATCAGCCAGGAAGCAATTTCCCTGGCCGGGCACCTGAAGCTGGGCCGGCTGATCGCGTTCTGGGACAACAATTCGATTTCCATCGACGGGGCGACCAGCCTGGCGGTGTCCGACAACGAGGTGGAGCGGTTCCGTGCCTCCGGCTGGCACGTGCTGGAGATCGACGGGCACGACACGGACGCGATCCACGAAGCGATCGTCACTGCCCGGTCCGTCACCGACAAGCCCAGCATGATCGCCTGCCGCACCGTCATCGGCTTCGGCTTCCCGACCAAGGCTGGCACCCAGAAGGCGCATAGCGACGCACCCGGCGAGGAGGAGATCAAGGGCGCACGCGCTATCCTGGGTTGGGATGCCCTGCCCTTCGTCATCCCCGAACCACTGCTGGCCGAATGGCGGGCCATCGGCGCCAGGGGTGCAGCCGCGCGCCAGGCTTGGGCCGACCGGGTGAAGCAGGCGCCTGAACGGCTTCGCCGGGAGTTCGAGCGCCGCAACGAGGGCAGGTTGCCCGAGGACTGGCGCTCCGCCATTGCCGCAGCGAGCAAGGAGTTCATCGCCGACGGCAAGGAGCTGGCGACCCGGCAGGCCAGCGGGGCCGTGCTGAACCACCTGTTCGACGCGATCCCGGAGTTGCTGGGTGGGTCCGCGGACCTGACGCCGTCCAACAACACCAAGGCCAAGAACCAGGTCGAGGTGAAGCCGGGCGAGTACAAAGGGTCCTACATCCATTACGGGGTGCGGGAGCATGGCATGGCAGCGGCGATGAACGGCATCGCGCTGCACGGCGGGCTGATCCCGTATGGCGGCACCTTCCTCTGCTTCTCGGATTATTGCCGCCCTGCCATCCGCTTGGCAGCGATGATGGACATCCGCACGATATTCGTGATGACGCACGACTCGATCGGCCTGGGAGAGGACGGCCCAACGCACCAACCGGTCGAGCATCTGTCGGCCTTGCGGGCCATCCCGCACCTCGCGGTGTTCCGGCCGGGCGACGCCGTGGAAACGGCGGAATGCTGGGAGGTCGTGCTCGACAATCCCCGCCGGGCCGCCTTGCTGGCATTGTCGCGCCAGCCCATGCCGTTGCTGCGCCGCGAACCCGGCACGGAGAACCGGTCCGCTCGCGGCGGCTACGTGCTGCTGGAGGCAGAGGGTGGACCGCGCAGGTTGACCCTGATGTCGACCGGGTCGGAGCTGCATCTGGCGGTCGAGGCCAGAAAGGTTCTGCAGGACGAGGGCGTGCCCACAGCAGTCGTGTCGATGCCCTGCGCTCTCATTTTCAACCAGCAGGATGCAGCCTACCAGCGGATGGTGCTGGGCGACGGCTTGGCGCGGGTGGCGGTGGAAGCGGCGGTACAGATGAGCTGGGACCGCTATCTCGGCCTGCAGGGCCGCTTCGTGGGCATGCACGGATTCGGCGAGTCCGGGAAGATCACCGACGTCTACAGGAAGTTCGACATCACGACCGAGGCGGTTGTGCGCGCCGCCCGGGACAGCCTGCAGGCTGTCCACGGCGCATAGCGGCCGGCCCGCGCAGGACGACGGACGGCCTGCGGATTCCTTATCTGGCCGATCTACTATCACCGGAGGCCGCCATGGCTCATGCTCTGCAACAGCTTGCCGAAACCGGCGTCGCCCTATGGCTCGACGACCTCAGCCGTGACCGGATCCAGTCGGGCGAGCTGGCCCGTATGGTCGAGCACGGCCGGATTGTGGGCATCACCACCAATCCCACGATCTTTGCCAAGGCCATCGGATCCGGTGCTGGCTATGAGGGCCAGATGCACGACCTGGCGCTGCGGGGAACCGCGGTCGGCGAAACCGTCCGGCTCCTCACGGCCTGGGATGTCCGGGCTGCATGCGATGTGCTGCGGCCGACCGCCGACCGCACCGGTGGGCGTGACGGACGGGTGTCGATCGAGGTCGATCCGCGCATCGCCCAGGACGCGGCCCGCACGGCCGCCGAGGCGCGCGGGTTGTGGTGGCTGGTGGACCGGCCCAACCTGTTCATCAAGATCCCGGCGACCCTCGCGGGGCTGCCCGCTATCACCGAGACGCTGGCCGCCGGCATCTCCGTCAACGTGACCTTGATCTTCTCGGTCGAGCGGTACCGGGCCGTACTCGATGCCTTTTTCGCCGGGCTAGAACAGCGACTGGCCTCCGGCGGGTCGCTGGAAGGGCTGGAGAGCGTGGCCTCGTTCTTCGTGAGCCGGATCGATGTCGAGGTCGACCGGCAGCTGGATGAGATGGCGAAGGATGGCAACGCGGAGGCAAGAAGCCTGCGCGGCAAGGCAGCCATCGCCAACGCGCAGCTTGCGTACGAGGTGTATGAAGAGGCCCTGGCCTCGCCGCGCTGGCAAGCCTTGCAGGCCAAGGGCGGACGGATGCAACGCCTGCTCTGGGCCTCGACGGGCGTCAAGGACAAGGCCTATGACGACACCCGTTACGTGGTGGAGCTGGCGGCGCCGGACACGGTGAACACGATGCCGGCCGCCACGCTGGACGCGGTCGCGGACCACGGACAACCCCGGGGCAATGCCATCGCCGGCACCTATGACGCAGCGCGCGCCGTGTTCGCTGACCTCGGGCGCATCGGCATTGACTTCGCAGGCGTGGTGACCGCGTTGGAGGAAACGGGTCTTGCATCATTTGCCAAGAGCTGGGACGAACTGATCGCCTCGGTCACTGCCCAGCTGGAAAAGGCGGGTGCGGAGGTCATGCCGGCCGGTGCGGTGAAGCCGGTCGGCAACGACGGCGGGACGGGCGGATCGGGTCCCGCCGCAGCCGCGCCGCCGCGGACTGCAGCCCAGTAGCTTGCAACTCTGCCTTTTGTCCTGGCTCGGCCTTGGTGTCTCAGATGGCCATTGCCAGCGTTGCAGAGGCGCCCTGACCTGCACGGGGCTTCCGCGCCCGTGACAGGGCGCCCTCGGAGGCCCTGCCAGGGGTCAGGGATGACACGCAATCTTCGGCCGCACTGCGAGCGCATGGTCAGGTCTCCGCAGCCTCCTGCTGCGTTGCGCCGGAGCCGCATCAAAGGTTGACACGGGCGCACGCCACGGTTGTATGAGCTGCGTGCCCGCAAGAAAGACCGAGAGGCCATCCCTGACGCCTGCGACCGCGGCACTCATCGACGGACAGGTCGCGTCAGGGTGCCACCGCAGCGCCGGACCGTGCGTCTGCGCCGCTTTGAGACCTGTCCAGGACGAGGAGCGCAGGCGGCACGAGCATGAGCAGCGGGTTGTCGTGGAAAGGCGCCTCAGTGCGCAGTGAGGCAGAGGCGTCCACTGTCAGCTTCCTGAACGGGGGCGGCGCCATGGGGGCACTCATCCGTGCCCATGACTGGGCTGCAACACCGATCGGGCCGGCCAAAGCTTGGCCGGGGCCGTTGCGTACCACCCTTGCCATGGTACTCGGCGCGACGCCGCCGATGGCGATCTATTGGGGGTCTGACCTCGTCCTGCTCTATAACGATGCTTGGCGCGCGCTCATCGGCGGGGAGCACCCGGCGGCGCTTGGCCGACCGGCGCGCGAGGTCTTCGCGGAAATCTGGACTGCAATCGGCCCGGTGTTCGCGGGCGTCATGGCTGGGGGAGGGGGCGCTGAGATACGCGGCCAGCTTTTGCCGCTGGACGGGAATGGCCGGCTGACGGACGCCTGGTTCGACTACAGCTTCAGCCCGATTCCGTTGGAGGACGGCACGGTCGGCGGTGTCCTCAACCTCGCGGCCGAGGTCACCGCGCAGGTTGAGACGGAACGGATGTGGGGTACAGGGGAGGCGCGACAGGCCTTCCTGCTCGTCCTTGGGGATGCGATGCGCGACCTGTCCGACCCGCGCGAGACGACGGCTGTGGCCGCCGCCCTGCTTGGGCAACACCTCTCCGCCGATCGCGCGGGCTACGCCGAGGTGGATGCCGCGGGGGAGGTCTTCACCGTGCAGCGGGACTGGTGCGTGCCAGGCATGCCCAGCCTCGCTGGTCGGCACCGGCTGAGCGCTCTCGGCGCAGCGGCAGTTGCCGAGCTCCGCGCAGGACGCGTTCTTGCGTTCGAGGACGCGCTCACCTCACCGCTGACTGCCGGCACGGACGTCGCCGCAGCCTATAACGCTGTGCACACCCGTGCTGCGATCACCGTGCCGCTCGTCAAGGAGGGCCGTCTGACCGCCGCGCTCTATGTCCATGGAGGTGAGCCCCGACCCTGGGCCCGCCAGGAGATAGCCCTTGTCCAGGAGGTCGCCGTGCGGACCAGGGCAGCCGTCGAGCGGGCTCGCGCCGAAGCCGCGCTGCGGGAGAGCGAGGAGCACCTCCGCCTCATCGTCGAGAGCGCGCGAGACTACGCCGTCTTCACCACCGACACCGAAGGCTTGATCAAGACCTGGTGGCCGGGCGCGGAGGCGGTTTTCGGCTGGCCTGCGGCGGAGGCCGTCGGCCAGCCTGCTGCCATGACCTTCACGCCGGAGGACGTCGAAGCATGCGTGCCGGAGCAGGAGTTCGATACCGCGCGGACCGAGGGCGCTTCGCCGGACATACGCTGGCACCTGCGGCGGGACGGCTCGCGTGTGTTCATCGAAGGCAACATGTCGGCGCTGCACGGGCCAGATGGCGCCATCCGGGGCTTCCTCAAAATCGGTCAGGACACAACCGCGCGCAGGGCTGCGGAGGACAGCAACGCGCGCCTCGCCGCGATCGTCGCCTCGACGACGGACGCGATCATCAGCTTCGCCTTGGTGGACGGGCGGATCCAAAGCTGGAACCAGGGGGCCGAAGCGCTCTTCGGCTACACCGAGGCAGAGGCGCTTGGTGCGCAGGTGGGGCTGCTGGTGCCGCCCGACCTGCCCGACGGCGGCGACCCGACCGGCGTATTCCGCAAGGTGCTGACGGGTCAGCGGGTCCACGAGTACGAGACCATCCGGCAGGCCAAATCAGGGGAGCGCGTCCCTGTCAGCGTAACAGCGGCGCGGATGTTCGCGCCGGACGGTCGCGTCATCGGCGTGTCGGGGATCTTCCGCGATATGCGGCAGCGCAAGGCGGCCGACGAGCGTCAGACGCTGCTCGCGCGCGAGGTGGACCACCGGGCGAAGAATGCGCTCGCCGTGGTGCTGGCGGCGATGCGGTTGACGCCCAAGGATGACGTGCGTGCCTACGTCGCAGCGGTGGAGGGCCGTGTCGGCGCGCTCGCCCGCGCGCAGACCTTGCTGGCCGAGGAGCGTTGGCGCGGTGCCAACCTGCAGGCTCTCTTGCGTGGCGAGGTGGCGCCGTTCCTCGCTGGTCAGCGTGTGGATCTGGACGGGCCGCCGGTGATGCTGCCGGCCAGGACGGCGCAGCCCCTGGCCATAGCGGTGCACGAATTGGCGACGAACGCCATCAAGCACGGTGCCCTGACGGTGCTTGAGGGACGCGTTTCAGTGTCCTGGCGCCTCGAGGGCAGTGCAGCATCAGGCGTGCTGCGACTGCGCTGGGCCGAGAAGGGAGGACCTTTGATTGCCGGTGCGCCAGCGCGTCGCGGGTTTGGCTCGCGGGTGCTGGAGGGTATGGTGCGCGCTCAGTTGGGCGGCACGCTCTCGCTGTCTTGGCAGGTGCAAGGCTTGGTCTGCGAGATGGAAGTGCCGGTTGCGTAAAGCGGCGCTCAGGTCATGGCTGGTTGAGTTTGGGAGAAAATTGCCTATGGATCGTGGCTGTCTGGACGCGGCCATGAACCTAAGTGGGCCGATGCCGCTGAGTGGGTGCACTTCTGCAGTTGGTGCCTTGAAGCAGGTGCCGGATGCGCTGGGGAGTAAGCGCAAGCTGCTGCCGATGGATCAAGGAAGGAGCCGACCTCGCTAGCGTCCTGCCGTTGCCATGCGACGTGCAGGCCAGGTCGCGTCCGCAACAGCGGGTAGCGCTGGAGACGACGCTCATGGCGGGATTGGAACCGGGCCGCGGGAGCTTTCTGAAGCTTATCTGGGATGAAAGTTTCGGCACGCTTCACATCAAGTCAGGCGGCTACTTCGATCAGGCGGATACCAGAAGTCGGGGGTGGGCACGGCAGCAGCCGGCACGCGGCTGGGATGACGCATTCCCGTGCCAACCGAGCTCACCCACCCGGTCGGGTTTCTCGTCATCCTCGCCGTCATGGTTCATGCTTTCGCAGGCGGTAGCCGCCTGTGATCAAGTGCGTTGTGGAGCCGCTTCTATCGAGGCCAGCAGGAGGCACAGCGACGCGGCGAGCAAGACCAGGTCCTTGAGCAGGAACTGCCCGACATCCGCCGAGATGGCGGGGAAGCCGCCTGCCGCGGCCGCGGCGACACCAGGCGTGCTCGCCAGGAACGTCAGGGTGATGGCATAGGTCGCGGAGGACATCGCGGCGCCCAGGGCCGAAGCGGCCGGGAGAAAGGCGCCTGCGGCCAGCATGGCGGCCGTCGAGAGCTCGACCACCCCGATCAGGCGTGCGGCACCCTGTACGTCGAAGGCCGCAATCAGCCAGCCCATGATCGGGCTGTGGGAGATCAAGGGCGCGATGCCGTTTGCCTCATAGGCCGTGAACTTCATGAGGCCGAACCAGAGGAATATGATGACAAGGGACCAGCGCAGGATGGCAAGCGAGCGGTGCGAGCCCAGGCTGCGCTCGGCAATCCGCAGGACGGGCAACCTGTCCATTCGGAGGATCGAGTACAGGCCTCTCGAAGCCGCCTCGAAGGCGGTCGGCGTAACGATGCGTGACATGGCACTCTCCTTTTTCCAAGGCGGCGTTCTGTCCGCTCAAGAGCGACGCTTGCCGCACGAAGGAGGATGCCGGCGTCCCGATTGCACGGGCAGTCCGTAGGACCGGGAAGCACCTTTCTGGGATTTGGGAAGGTTGCCAGTTAGAAGTCATCCGCGTTGTTTGGGCTGGGTCGGAGCGAAGTGGCACGTTGGGGAGGCTCGAGCCGCTCGGCGTGTGATTCCACGGCAATCGCACCGACCGGTTGCCCCGGACTGGCGACGCTCGGCCATTCGTGCCTGGCCACTCCGCCTCCCTCGCCCACATGTCCCACCCGACCCGACGGGCGTAAGGTAGGCAGGCCGTCCGACCGCAGCGCGCTAGGGCAGAGGGCGCCGCGGCAGTGGACGCTGCCCAGGCCGGCGGTCGAGCATCATGGTCGTCGTTACCATAAGCTGGTCCTGTGGCGCCCGATACTCGCTGGACGCGGCCTGCTCGGCCTCCTCAAGCTGCCTGAGAATGTGCTTGCACTCCACGGCACAGACCGCGCCAGCATGAGGCGGGGCGTTGCAAGTGCCAGCGCCCACGTTTCCAGATGCGCATCGAGCTCCGGGATGCGCCGGCTCACCATAGCGATTGGGGTCCGAAGCTCGCTCGATGCGGCCGTGAGGCTGCCGGCACGGGTGACCGCGAGCAGGGGCGACATCGCATCGATGCGGTCATGCTTTCCAACTCCTGGAAGGCTGCTACCCGGTCCTGGCGGGTTCCGCGTCGCTGGCGGATGCTGCAGGATCGGGCCATCTCAATCGCCATGGACGGATGCACGGCATGAGCGCCTCCCCAACCCCGGCGCGGTTCTGGTCATCGACGCCTCGCTGCTCAACGCAGCCGACTGGGGCCTCTCCTGGGCGGCCCGCCGCGCTTCAGTGCCAGCCTGTTGCAAGGGACGCAGGCCAACCGATGCGGCGTCCGCCTCTGTCCTTTTCAATGACCGGAGCGACCATCATGCAGCGCACATTCATCCTGGGCTCGATCCTCGTGGCGGGGCTCTTTCTTTCCCCGGTCGCGTGGGCGCAGCAAGAACCGAGGCGTGAGACCGTC
The DNA here is from genome assembly GCF_059504005.1 of Belnapia sp. Lineage (NCBI taxonomy): Bacteria > Pseudomonadati > Pseudomonadota > Alphaproteobacteria > Acetobacterales > Roseomonadaceae > Belnapia > Belnapia sp. The sequence continues at coordinate 21,483 of NZ_JCACHU010000145.1, forward strand.
ACCCCCGCTCACAGCCAGCCCATCGCCAACCTTCCCGGCAAGCGCCTGGAATCCAGAGTAGTCGAGTATCCGCCTGGCGCCCGCTCCGTCCCGCACCGCCATGCCGCCTCGGCCTTCATCTATGCCTATGTGCTGGAGGGCGAAGTCCGAAGCCAGGTCGATGACGAACCGGTCCGCATCTACCGACGCGGCGAAGGTTGGTTCGAGAAGCCGGGCGCGCACCACCGGGTGAGCGAGAACGTGAGCGACACGCAACCTGCGCGTCTCCTTGCTGTCTTCATCCTCGACACGGGCGACGATCAGCTTACCATCCCAGACCACCGCTGACGCGGCATGCAACTGAAGGAAAAAATCGTCCCAGGTCCCACCGCATCGACTGCGGCGCCATGACCCTGGACGGCATGAAGCCGCTCGGCGGCGTCCGCGGCTACGCCGCTCAGTCATAGCTGATGATGCGCTTGGTCACTTGGTCTATCTCCATGTCCTTCAAATCAACAACCGAACCGCTGCAGCAACCTTCAATCGCGGGATCTGCTGCAGGCAAGGTTGGCAGTCGAACACCTCGTCCCGGTGCCGCTGTGGCACGAGGCCAAGGCAATCTTCACCCAGCAGGAACGTGCGGCGCTCGCTGGACGGAGGCGGGCAGAGGGTGGCCATAACCTTATACTGGACGGGCTGTACCTGGCGGCAGCCTTCGGGGAGCAGTCGCTTGTTACCTGATAAACCCGATTAGCTGCTGCACTATCTCGTCCGCCGTGCGGAAGTATGCGTGTCCAGGGTCGGCTAGCCGGCCTGTGATTGTTGGTCCGTCTCTTGTTCCAGCCTTCCTGCTTACACCGCGGCGTCGATGCGCCCTTTGAAGCAACAACCGGTCAGTCATGGCAACGCTAATGCGGAATGACCCCAATGCATGCGGAAACTCCATCGTCCTGGTCGACGACGCGCCACTAACCTCATTGTGCTGGTTTCCTTGTCAAACAGGCTATGCGACGTGGCTCCGGAATCAGGCCTGTACTCGGCTCGCCGGCAGTCGTTTCGGGATCGAGGCTGCTGCCTCGGCAAGGGCGCATCTGAAGGTGGAGGACTCCGCCAGGATCTAGACTGACCGCAGCGGCTAAGGAACCCCGCTGGTGACCTTTTCCAACGTAGAAGCGGCAACTCGCTAAGCGCATCGAGGGCGGCCTCGAATTCCTGCGCCGGTACTGCGTTATCGACAGCATGCCAAAGTCACGCGGACAGAATGCCTATCCCGAACTCTTACTCCGAAGCTAATTTTTGCGCGGAGCTGGTGGCTGCTTCTACGGATCTGCGTCTGACGAGTATTCGAGAGGCGTCTATGCGGCGAGGCCGCAGTGGTGGCGTTCTATGCCCTGCTCGCGGTCTTTCCCGCGCTCGCGGCCCTGGTCACGCTCTGTGGCCTGTTCATGGACCCCGAGGCCGCTGCCGGAGGCTCGCAGGACCTAGCGGGGCTGTTGCCCGCAGGCGCGGCCGATGTCGCCCGGGGCGCGCTGGGTCGGATGGAAACCGCGGGCAGAGGCCGCATTAATCTTGCCGTCACCCTCGCCGCCGCAGCCCTTTGGAGCGCCGCGGCTGCCGCCACGCAGCTGTTCGGTGCGTTGAATGTTGCCTATGCCGAGCCAGAGACGCGGGGCTTGGCCCGGCTTGTCATCACCGCGGTGCTGTTCGTGCTCGGCGCCGCAGCCTTCGTCGTGCTGGCGCTCTGTAGTGCGCTCGGTTGTTGAGACAGCTGGCTGCGCTGTTCAGGCGGCCAAGGGTAGATGGTTGGG
>NZ_JCACHU010000146.1:0-22907 GCF_059504005.1 Belnapia sp.
GACGGCGGCCTGTACGTTGTAGCCGACCATACCGGTGCCTCGGCCGCTGGTCGCCATCGAGCGGGCGTCCGGATCGGTCAGGGAGAGCTGCTGGTCGGGCGGGTTGTGTTGCGAAGTTTGCGGCAGGTGCGAATGGCCGCGACAGGCTCCAGATCAGGCAGCGACCTGGAACAGCTCGGCGACGAAGTTGGCCTGAGCCCGCATGTCTCGTCCACCAACTTTCCGAACCTGCCCCTTCCTAATCATCGCCATCACCTCGTAGCCTGCCAATGTACATCGTGCAGTATGGAAACCGCCGAAGCCCAGCCCTGGTCTGACCAGGCGTTTTACGCGCCGATGGTCTTGTTCCAGTATGTTATTGAGATACTTGCATTGCCGCAGCCGCAAGCGTCGCCACAGCTCGCCATCCTCTTTCATCTGCTCGACTGCACACGGGTAGGCCGGGTTCTTATCCACCGTGATCGTGCGCGGGTTCACCGTATGCCACTGCCCGAGAGCCTTGCGGAGGAACCGCTTTGCGGCCTCCGCGTCACGCTTGGCCGAGAGCAGGAAGTCGATGGTCTGCCCACGGCTGTCCACCGCGCGATACAGGTACATCCAGCGGCCCTTCACCCGAATGTAGGTTTCGTCGACCCTCCACGAGCCATTGCTCGGCCGCAAGTGTGGCCGGATCCGCTTCTCAATCTCCGGCGCATAGGCCTGGATCCAGCGGAAGAGGGTGGTGTGGGCGACCTCTACGCCGCGATCGGCCAGCATCAGCTCGAGATCGCGGTAGCTGATCGGGAACATCAGGTACCAGCGGACCGCCCAGAGGATCACCTCGGCGGTGAACTGCCGCCCCTTGAAAGACTGATCCGGCCTCACCGAGGCCACTCGCCGCTGTCTCGCCATGCCGTGGTTTGTACCTGCCCGGGGCGGCGCCGCAAGCACGCAACAAAACCCGAGAAAGTCCCCGTTAGCTGACGCTTTCAGTCATCTCGTCCGGCGATGCTGCACCTGCGTGCCCGGGAATTTGCCCCGCTTACCCCAAGCCACCGCTAGACGCATGAAGACTCGCGGGAATTTTGCCGGCGTGTGCGTTGACCACGGGAGTGTGCTGCTGTTCCGACGCGAACCACGCGATGGTAGATTTCAACCCGGTGCTGAGTGGAATGCGTGGCGACCAGCCCAGAAGCTTGTTGGCGCGGGCAATACTGGGTCGGCGCCGGCGCGGATCATCCACCGGCAAGGGGCGATACACCGTCGACGAACGCGAACCTGTCAGGGCGATAACCTGTCCCACCAATTTTGCAATCGTCAGCTCTGCAGGGTTGCCAAGGTTGACCGGGCCGCCCAGGGGCATCTCACACGCGCCAAGCCGCAACAACCCATCCACCAAATCCTCGGCATAGCAAAAGGACCGGGTTTGCGTGCCGTCACCATAGATGGTGATCGGACTGTCGGCCAGCGCCTGGGTGATGGCATTGGAGACGATGCGGCCATCATCGGCTCGCATCCGCGGGCCATAGGTGTTGAAGATCCGGGCAACGCGGACATCGACGCGACCCATCCTGGCGTAGTCGAAAGTCAATGTCTCGGCGGCGCGCTTGCCCTCGTCGTAGCAGGCCCGTGGCCCGATCGGATTGACATTGCCCCAGTAGGTCTCAACCTGTGGATGGATTTCGGGATCACCGTAGATTTCGCTCGTCGACGCCAGGACGAAGCGCGCCCCCGACGCCTCGGCAAGGCGGAGCAGGTTCCGCGTGCCGAGCACGCAAGTCAGCAGAGTGTGCTCCGGATCCGCCTGGTAGTGCGGCGGTGAGGCGGCGCATGCGAGATTGAACACTGAATTGATGTTGAGCCGACTGAGGCGCGCGGGCAGCGCATTGATGACATCCGCCTCAATCAGCTCAAACCGTGGCTCGCGCTGAAGATGCGCTAGGTTGCGCGCCCGTCCGGTGCGGAAGTTGTCGATGCATATGACATCGACATTCTCAGCCAGCAGGAGGTCGCAGAGGTGCGACCCGAGGAATCCTGCGCCGCCGGCGACAACGGCGACCTTGCGTTGCATCTTGCTCATGATGTCGCCCTCTCACCTGGGCTGCTGTCGGCCTGCTCCGGATTGGACGAGTACCGGCGCAGGTAGGCTTCCAGTTCCGCAGCGCGGTGTGCGGCAGTGTGATGGGAGCACACGCGTTCCTGTACGGCGGCGGCCAGGGCCAACCGGCGGGACTCCGGCATTTCCAGAAGTATCTGCAGCACGTCCTCGGGTTCCCTCACGAGGATGATGTCCTTGCCGGGGATGAAGATCTCATCGATGCCGGCCCATATGTCGGAGAGTATGGGAGTTCCGCAGGCGCCGGCTTCGAACAGCCGGACACTCGGACTGTAGCCCGCCCTCACCATGTCATCGCGGGTCACGTTCAGCGTGAAGCGGCTCATGGCGTAGAATTCGGAATGCGCGCCGGGAGGCACATGCTCGAGCCGTTCCACATTGTCGGGCCAGCAGATGTCCCCCGGGTATTGCGGACCGGCGACGGCGAACCGCAGCTGCGGCGCCCGTCGCGCCGCCTCGAGCAGCAAACGCTCTAGCTTCGGTTGACGGTCGGCACTGTAGGTGCCGAGATAGCTGAGATCCCAGCGATGCGGCAGCCCGAGCGGACGGTAGGCTTCCGCATCCACAGAACAGTACAGCACCCGCGCAGCCGGCGAGCCGTACTGGTCCATCAAGCGATCCAGCGTCGGTCCGCCGGTGAAGGAGAGGTACAGGTCGTAGCCGGGGATCTGCCGGGCAGCCAGGTATTCCTCGTCGCCCCGCTCCAGCTTCGCCAGCGTCAGCGGCGTGTCGATGTCGTAGAAGGCGGTGATGCCCCGGGCGGTACGCTGCACCAGCGCGCCGACCGCGACGCCCTCTGGTACGTAGGAGCCGACGATGACCGCATCGGCCTCAGCGATGACCTCGCGCCAGCGGCCCAGCTCGGCAAGGTCGCGGTAGAATTCCAGGCGGCAGAAACTAGGGTCGCCAAGGTCGCGATGCGCAGCGTACCACGGCACCTCGCGTTCCAGAAACAGCACGTCATGGCCGCGCGCGGCTAATGCGCTCAACAGGGCGCGGTAGGTGGTCGCATGGCCGTTGCCCCAGGAGGAGGAGAGGCTGAGGCCGAGCACTACGACCCGCAAGGGCGCAGGAGCCACAGGCATCATGCGACCACCCGAGCACGCCCGTGGAGGGCTTCCTCGCGCAGCAGGGCATCCACCTGCGCGCCGCGTCGGGCATAGGTGTGCTCGGACAGGATGCGCGCGCGTGCCGCCTCTCCGATGGCGCGGGCCCGTGCAGGTGTCAGTTGCCGGACATGTTCGGCGACCTCGGCGCCGTCGCGGGCGACCAGCACCTCCTCGCCCTCCCGGAGGAAGAGCTCGAGGCCCACCCAGGCATCAGTAATCAGACAGGCGCCGGCGCCCGCCGCCTCGAAGACGCGGGTTGCCGGGGAGTAACCGACCGCTGCCATGCTGTCGCGGGCGATGTTCAGCACCGCAAGGCCGGAGGTGTTGAAGGCGTTGTGCTCGCGCGTGTAGACATGCCCGATATGCCGGATCTGCGGCGGCATGTCCTTGGTCTCCCAACCATTGCCGCCGATCAGGAAGCGCCGCTCCGGCAGCATCGCGGCGGGGCGCAGGAAGAACTCCTCGACCCGCGCCTCGCGGTCCGGCAGGCGGTTGCCGAGGAAGGACAGGTCGGCGGCGAAGCGCGGCTCGGCCGGCACGGGGTGGTGGGTCTCCGGGTCGAGGGCATTGTAGACCGGCACGCAGCGGCGCGCGCCGAAACCCTCATAGGCCTCGACCACAGGCGGCCCGCCGCCATAGGTCAGCACCAGGTCGAGCGCAGGCAGGGTACGGCGGAGGCAATGGTCCGGGTTGCCGCGCAGCTCGGCCAGGGTCGCCGGTGCATCGACATCCCAGAAGATGCAGATGGCATGCGGCGCTGCGGCTGCCATCACGCCCTCAAGCAGCGCATCATCGAATACCCCAACGCCGCTGGCCTTCACCACCACATCAGCTTGGTGCGCCTCGCCGATCACCTCACGCAGCGCCGCCTCGGTTGCGGGGTAGACGCGCACCACCGCCCAATCGGGCGGGTCGATGTCACGGTGCTGTTGCCGGTCGAAGGCGTCGGGCTCGTAGAAGGTAATCTGGTGGCCACGCCGGTGCAGGTCGCTGATCAGGCCACGATAATAGGTCGCAGCACCATTCCAGTAGGAGGACAGCAGGCTCGAGCCGTAGAACGCAATTTTCAAGAACTGGCCTCCATTGCCATGGGGACGTCCTGCAGCCCGTCATAGATCGACAACAACTCCGCTGCGCGATGGGCGCAAGTGTGGCGCGCGCGGATGGTGCTGAGCCCGCTCGCGACCAGGCTGGCGCGTAGGTCGGCATCATGGCGGATGGCGATCAGATGGCGCGTCATCGCCGCGCCGTCCTGCGCCACGAGGTAGTCCTCGCCTGGGTGGAAAAGCCCTTCCGTATCCTGCCACGGCGAGCAGATCAGCGGGATCCCGCAGGCCAGCGCCTCGAAGACCCGGATGGTCGGGATGCCGGGGAGCCGGTCGACATAGAAGCGCCGCGGAACATGCACCGTGGCGAGATGGTGTGCGAACACATCCGGCGCGCGCGCATTGGGCAGCCAGCCTCGATACCGCGCGCCATAGGCGGCAAGCGTCCTTAGCGCGTTGTCCGGATAGCGCACGCCATGAATGTCGAGCGCCAGGGAGGCGGCCTGCGCAGGGGCCAGCAGGAAATGCTCGAGCTCCTCACTGCGCTCGTCGTCGCCCCAGTTGCCGATCCAGACCAGGTCCTCCCGCCTGCCTTCCTCGGCAGGCGGGTGGAACAGCCGGGTATCGGCGGCCTCATGCCAGACATGGACCCGATCGCCCCAACCCCATTGCCGATAGACCGCGGCCAGCGTCCCGCCGAAGGCAAGCACGCCATCATAGCCGTCGAGGTCGAAATGCCGGATCGCGTCGGGATCGCTGACTGCCCGATGATGGGTGTCGTGGAACAGCAGGACGAAGCGGCCGCCATTGCGCCGCATCCGACCGAGCGCCGCGACCAGCCAGGGCTCGTTCCATTCATGCACGACGACGAGGTCGGCGCCATCGGCCGCGGCGGCCAGATCGACCTTGCTATCGTAAGTATGGGCCTGCGATTCGGGATAGGCCGTGCGGAAGGCATCGAGGCCCGCCGGACCATGGTCGCGCAGCAGATTTTCCAGGCTCCAGGCCTGGGCCGGCTGCCAGGTCGCCACTTCATGGCCGCGCAGCAGGAACTCCCGCAGCACGCCGCGGAGGAAATGCGCGTTGCCGTGGTTCCAGCAGGAATCCAGGGAATGGGTGAAGTAGACCAGCTTCACGCCGCGACCTCCTTTTGCATCAAGCCGCATTGGCCAGCGAGAAGCCGGCGGTAAGCGTCCAGCATGGTGGCAGTCTGAGTCTCGACTGTGAATCGTTCTGCCCGTTCCCTTGCCGCAACGCCCAGTGCGGCCCTGCGTTCCCGGTCCGCCGCGATATGCTGCACCGTGGCGGCGAGTGCGGCGTCGTCGCAGGGCCGCACGAACTCCGCAACCCCGCCCCAAAGCTCGCGGAAGCCAGGGATATCCGACAGGATCAGCGCGCACCCGGCCTGCGCCGCCTCCAGCACCGCCAGGCCGAAGGGCTCGTATCGGGCTGGTGAGACGAAGATCGGGCGTGTGTTCAGGACGCCAGCGAGCGCGGTGTCCGAAAGCCGTCCGAGCAGCCGGAGATGTTTCAGCTCGACCTGGGCGCCATTCGGGCCGCGGGTGTCACCGGCGGCAAGAACCGGAAGCGGCAGCCTGGCTGCCGCCCGGTCGAGCGTCGCCAGGTCCTTGCCCTCGTCCCAGAGCCGGCCAGCCGTGAAGGCGACAGCCGCCGGTACGGGTTGCGCAGCGGCAGGGCGGGCGATTGACCGGCGTCCATTGTGAATCACCAGCGGCGGTTGCCGCAGCCCGTAGGTCCGTGCTGTCGCAGCAGCGAAGGCGGCTGTCGGCGCGATCAGAAGCCTGGCTGCCGCATAGGCCTGCCCCGTCAGCTCGGCGCGCCAGCGGAAATCGTCCGGCAATGGCCCGTCCCGGACCGCATCCCACCAGGTCGCGACACAGGAATGGCAGGCAATGACGAGCGGTGTCGGAAAGGCGGCGCAGGCAGCGGGCGCCGGCGTGTTGAGATGCACCAGATCCGCACCAACCTCCCTCGCCAATTCTGCCAGAGCTTGGCCCGAGGCCGCGATCTCTGCCTTCGAGTCGGCAAGCCATTCGAGCGGCAGGGCCGTCTCCATCAGCCGCAGTCCTGGCACCGCAGCTGCGGCCGCACGCTGGTCCGCCGCCGGTGCGGGACCAAGCACCGCGAGCGTGGTCTCCACGCCATGCGGTGCGAGGCCGCGCAGCAGATCGATCGCATAGGACCATACGCCACCCACCGCATCCGCCGTCATTAGCAGCCGGATGCGCGGCGAGGGACTCATCGGCAACATGCAGCTTCGAGTTCGGGCAGCGGGACCACCCGGTCGTCCTGGATATCGCTCAAGGTGGAGAACTGGGCGAGGTAGTGGGTATGCGCCCGCTCCCATGCCTCATCGTCCGGGGCGCCCCAGAGACGCCGGTAGTCCGGCGAGCTCGGATAGGGGTAGAGCGGCACGGGGTCGTTGGCCCAGACGCCGCCGCGCCGCAGCGTCTCACGCCAGGCTGCGATCATGGCGGGATCGTCGCCCGGCGTCTTGATCAGGTTCGCCTGCACGAAGGGCACCCGGCGCTTCGCATGCAACAGCCGCTCGGTGAGCTCCTCCGTCGACATTCGGCAGTTCTTATCGAGCGCCGCCCGGCCCTCCGGCGTCAGGCTTTCCACCCCGGCCTCGATCGAGACACAGCCCGCGGCGCCGAGGAGGTCGAGCATCTCCGGCTTCCAGAGGTCGAGGCGGGTCTGGATGCCGAATTGCAGGTTGCGGCCGACCAGGGCTTCCAGCAGAGCGCGCTGCGGCAGGAAAATCTCGTCAATGAAGTAGACATAGCCGACGCCCTGGGCGATCAGCCCATCCAGCTCGTCGAGCAGTGGCGCCAGGGGGCGCCGCCGGTAGGCGTCGCGGAAGTCGATCTTGGCACAGAAGGAGCAGGAATAGGGGCATCCGCGGGACGCCTCGACCTCGGCGCCAGGCACCACCGGCTGAGCGTCGAAGCGGTGGTGATGGTGACGATGCCTTGCGATCCAGGACTCTGGCCAGCGCAGCGCGGGCAGCGTTGCGAAGGCACCGGCATGCGGCGCACCGGTGACCCGGATCTCGTCGCCATCCCGGAAGGCGATGGCCGGTACGCGTGCGAGGTCGCGTTCGCCGGCAAGCTGGACGACAATTTCTTCGCACTCGCCGCGGATCACCACGTCGGCTCCGAGCTTGCGCAGGGCGGCCGCCGGTGTTGCCGAGCCGTGGGGACCGACCGCGACCGTGCGACCGCCCCGGCCGTCGAGGGCCAGGAGGAACTCCCGCGGGACGCGGAGCTCCGGCGGTGCGCACCGCCAGAACAGGTAGCTGGGCGCCGTCGTCACGACGGTCATGTCGGGCTGGAAGGCGACAACCTCGGCCACCGCCTCCGCCAGGGGCAGGGCGAAGAGATGCGCGTCCACCATCACGACGGCGTGGCCGGCGGCCTCCAGCAACGCCTTGCTGTAGCCGAGCTCGAGCGGCAGATGCGGCTCGCGGCAGCCGAAATAGATGCTGCCATCAAAGCGCCAGGGCGGATTGACCAGCGCAACCCTCATGGCAGGGCCTCTGCGGAATGCAGCGGCATGGCCGGGGCGGCAAGGTCGTAATTCTGTCCGCGAAGCCAATCCGCCAGGGCGGCGAGGCCGTCCTGCCAGGGGGTCGGTGGCCGCAGGCCGAGCGCCTGGGTCACCAGGCGCGTGTCCGAGACATAGTAGCGCTGGTCGCCCGCACGCCAGTCGCCGTGCTGCACCTGGACCGGCGAACCGAGCAGCGTGCCGATGTGCCGCAGCACTTGCCGCAGGCTGACCGCATTGCCCGGGCCGCCGCCCAGGTTGAAGGCGCTGCCGCGCACCCGGCCGATATTCCGCCACGCTGCGACATAGGCGTCGACGGCATCGTCGACGAACAGGATGTCACGCACCTGGCAGCCATCGCCGAAGACGCTGACCGGCTTGCCTTGCAGGGCACGAATTAGGAAATGCGCGACCCAGCCCTGGTCCTCGGTGCCCATCTGCCGGGGGCCGTAGATGCAGCTCATGCGGAGGACGGCGGTCGGGATGCCGAAGCTCCGCGCATAGTCCAGCACATATTGGTCCGCCGCACCCTTGGAGCAGCCATAGGGGGTATGGAATTCGAGCGGCAGGTCCTCGCCGATGCCGTTCAGCCGGATCTCCTGTGCTTCCGGCCGATAGGCGTCGTCCTCAAGGCACAAGGCGAGATCAGCCAGGCTCCCGTACACCTTGTTGGTGCTGGCGAAGACAAGCGGCAGATCCTTCCGGGTGCGCCGCACGGCTTCGAGCAGCAGGGCGGTCCCCTGCAGGTTCGTGCGGAAGTCCTCCGCGGGATCCTCTAGGCTGGTCGTAACCGCGACCTGCGCCGCAAGATGGAACACCGCACCGGCCTCTCCGACCGCGCGGCTGAGCTCGCCGGCCTCGCAGATATCGGCAATGACCGGAATGATGCGGCCGGCGTGCCGGTCCTGAAGCCATTCGAGATTCGCCTGGACGCCAGGGCGCCGCAACGCGTCATAAACCAGGACGCTGTGGCCTTCCCTTGCCAAGCGGTCAGCCAGGTTGGCGCCGATGAACCCTGCGCCGCCGGTGATCAGGACCGGCCGACCTTCCGCCGTCACGCCACCAGCCCCCGCGCGGCGAGCTCATTCCTCGCTTGGCTGACGCGATCTTCCGCCTGCTGCAAGGCAACCCATTCCGCCAACTCGCTGAGCCCATCGACGAAGTCGCAGCGGGGCTCGAAGCCGAGCACGGTGCGTGCCAGGCCGAGATCCGGGATGCAGTGGCGGATGTCGCCGGCGCGTGCCTTGCCGGTGATCTCGGGCGCCATGCCGTGCTTTCCCATCGCCCCGGCAAGAAGCTGCGCGACCTCCGCGACTGTGCGGTCGACGCCGCTGGCGATGTTGAACACGCCGCCCGCGGCGGCGGGATGCTCCAGCGCCAGGACGAAGGCCCGAGCCACGTCTTCGACATGCACGAAGTCGCGCCGTTGCGCGCCATCCTCGAATATCACCGGCGGCTGGCCGTTGTGCAGGCGGGAAGCGAAAATCGCCAGTACGCCAGTATAAGGGTTCGACAGTGCCTGCCCAGGGCCATAGGCGTTCCAAAGCCTGAGCGCAACGCCTTCCATGCCATAGGCAGGGGCAAGGGTGAGCGTCATGCGTTCCTGCATGTATTTGGTGATCGCATACACCGAGGCCAGCGCTGGCCGCTTGGTCTCCGGCGTCGGGATCGGGGTGAGCGGTCGCCCGGCTGGATCGAGCGGGTCCCAGGATGCGGTGGAACCCGTGCGCGGAATCCGCACGACATCCTCGTAGCGCCGCCCTTCCGCATTCCGGTAGAGTCCCTCGCCATAAATGCTCATGGACGAAGCGACGACGACCCGGCGCACCGGCTTCTCGGCCAAGGCCTGGAAGAGGACGGCGGTGCCGTAGTCGTTCACCGAGACGTAGCGATCGATAGCGTACATGCTCTGACCGACGCCAACCTCGGCGGCCAGGTGGACCACGCTGTCCACCCCCTGCAGCGCACGGGTAACCGCCGCAGCGTCGCGCACATCGCCGATCTGCAACTCGGCATCGTGGCCAAGAAGTTCTGGATCAGGCTGCTGCCCATGAACCTGCTCGATGAGGCTGTCCAGAATTCGAACATGGTGCCCACGCGCGAGAAGCGCCAGGGTGAGATGTCTGCCGATGAAGCCGGCGCCGCCGGTAATGAGAACACGTTCCGACAATTGGGCGCCTCCGCACGATCGTATTGCCGGCTAAGGCGGCAATACCGCGATAGCTTGGCTGGTATGGCTTGCCGGATGCAACCCGGTATTGCCACCCGCTCCGGTGATTGCCAACATCCAACGCGGAGACGAACGCATCCTGAGTCGATCCGTATCCACCACGGAACCGGTGTTCACCCGGATTTGTTATCAGACAAGTTTATAACGGTGGCGCCAATCGCGCCGTCGCGCGTTCGGCCCGTGATCATTGCCACGGCTATATGGTTGCATGCCACCCGACTGCAGCTTTACGCCTGGGCATGAGCAGCGACGTGTCATGAGGAGATCGACCTTGGGCTCCAGATCAGTGCGGGTTGGCTTGGTCGGTGTCGGCAATTGTGCGTCATCCTTCGTTCAAGGACTGGCTTATTATCGCGACGTCGCAATGGATGGTGCGGTCCCCGGGCTGATGACGCAGGAGATCGGGGGTTACAGTGTCGCGGACATCGTCATTGCCTCCGCCTTTGACATCGCCGCTGGCAAGGTCGGGCGCGATGTGGCGGAGGCCATTTTCGCCTCGCCCAACAACACGGCCCGATTCGCGGCGCCTCCAGCCACGAGCGTAGTTGTCGAGCGCGGTTGGACCGCTGATGGTCTCGGGCGGTATCTGCGCGAGGAACTGCAGGAATCCGATGGGCCGGTGGCGGATGTGGCGGAGACGCTGCGCCGCACGGGGACTGAGGTGCTGGTGTCATACTTGCCGGTGGGATCGCAGCAAGCGACCGAGTGGTATGCCGAGCAGGCCCTCAAGGCTGGCTGTGCCTTCGTGAACTGCATCCCGGTCTTCATCGCGTCCAACCGCGACTGGCGCGAGCGATTCGAGGCGCGCCGGCTGCCGCTGATCGGCGACGACATCAAGAGTCAGGTCGGCGCCACGATCGTGCACCGGGTGCTGACCAACCTGTTTCGTGAGCGCGGCATCCAGCTCGACCGCACCTATCAATTGAATTTCGGCGGCAACTCGGACTTCCTGAACATGCTGGAGCGGGAGCGCCTCGTTTCCAAAAAAATATCAAAAACGCAAGCAGTTACCAGCCAAATGGATGCGGTGCTGCCTGAGGGTGACGTGCATGTCGGCCCGAGCGATTTCGTGTCTTGGTTGGGCGACCGCAAATTCGCCCATATTCGCATGGAGGGCACCGGCTTCGGCGGCGTGCCGCTGAATCTGGAGCTCAAGCTGGAGGTCTGGGACTCGCCCAACTCGGCGGGCATCGTCATCGACGCGGTCCGCTGCGCCAAGCTTGCCCTCGATCGCGGCGTCGGCGGCGCGCTGGTCGGCCCTGCGAGCTACTTCATGAAGTCGCCGCCGCAGCAGTTCACCGATGGCGAAGCCCGGGAAAGGACGCTCCGCTTCATCGCCGGCGAGGGCTGAGCCGGGTGGCGACCACCATCTTCCTGGTCCGCCACGCCGAACACGAGCTGCTCGGCCGCGTGCTGTGCGGCAGGATGCCGGGCGTCTCGCTCGGCGATGCCGGCCGGCAGCAGGCATTGCGACTCGGCTGCCGGCTGCAGCGTGAGGGTCTGGCGACGCTTTACACAAGTCCGCTCGCCCGGGCGCAGGAAACGGCGGCGGTGGCTGGCCAGCAATGTGGGCTCGCGGCGCACATTTCCACGGAGTTTGACGAAATCGATTTCGGGCGCTGGACCGGCGCATCTTTCGACCGGCTCGACCCGGATCCGGCCTGGCAGAGGTGGAATGCCGAGCGCAGCAGCGGACGGCCGCCCGGCGGCGAATCGATGAGCGAGGTCCAGGCCCGGGCCGTGGCGGGCATGCGGCGAGTCGAAGCCCAGCATCCCGAGGTGTCCGTTGCAGTTGTCAGCCATGCCGATGTCATCAAGTCCGTCCTGGCCTGGTGTCTCGGTCTGTCCATGGACCTCCACGCGCGATTCGAAATTGGCCCCGCCTCTATCAGCGCCGTGGCGATGTGGGGCACGGGGGCGAAGGTGCTTTGGATGAATGAGGCCGTGACATCATGACTGCCATTCTCGATGCCGACGAGATCCGACGCCGGGCGACAGCGCTCGGCGAATGGTTCCACAACATCGATCTTCGTGGCGTGCCGACGGCGCCAAATCATTTCCTGGGCGACTACCCCGCGGTGAAATGGCGCCGCTTCGCCGAGGCCGTCCCGCGGGACCTCACCGGTCGAAGCGTGCTCGATATCGGCTGCAATGGCGGCTTTTACTCGCTCGAGATGAAGCGGCGCGGCGCGGCGCGGGTGCTCGGTGTCGATTCCGATGAGGGCTACCTTGCCCAGGCACGCTTCGCTGCGGAGGTGTCCGGGCTCGACATCGAGTTCCGCAAGCTGTCGGTCTATGATGTCGGGGCGCTCGGCGAGAAATTCGACGTGGTGCTTTTCATGGGTGTGCTCTACCACCTGCGGCATCCGCTGCTGGCGCTCGACCTGATCCACGAGCATGTCGCCCGCGACTGCCTGGTGTTTCAGTCGATGCAGCGTGGGGCCGACACGGCCGCGCCGGTGGAGGAGGACTACGACTTTTGGGACACGGCGGAGTTCGACCGGACTGACTGGCCCAAGCTCCACTTCATCGAGCATCGCTACGCGCATGACGAGACTAACTGGTGGGTGCCTAACCGTGCCTGCGTCGAGGCCATGTTGCGCAGCGCCGGCTTCGCCGTCACCGCCCATCCGGAGCCGGAGGTCTATATCTGCCGGCGTGTCGCTGCGCCAACCGGTGCCGAAGCTGCCTACCCTGCCAGGGAGCATCGGACATGATTGAAGCGGCGATGATCTGGAACGAGCCCAACAACAAGTCCCATTGGGATCCGGAAATCGATCCTGACTGGAGTCTCTTCGCCGGGATGACGAAATCCGCCTGCCGGGCGATCCGATCGGTGCATCCGACCTTGCCGCGCGTGCTCGGCGGCATCTCGCCCATCGACCCGAGCTTCATCGCGAATCTGAGCGGCAAGGGCGTGCTCGAGCATCTCGATGTGGTTGCGGTGCATGGCTTCCCGCTGGACTGGAACCTCTGGCAGATCGGGGAATGGCCGGCGAAGATCGAGGAGATCCGGGCCGTCACCAGCCTGCCGATCTGGGTGTCCGAGGTCGGCGTGTCCTCCTTCGGGGCGGAGGAGGTCCAGGCCTGGGGGCTGAAGCGCACGGCCGAGCTGCTGGTCGGCCAAACCCCGCGCATCCAGTGGTACAGCTTGTATGACCTGCCGCGGGCCTGGGGCGCCACAACCCGGCACCGCGAGGCGGAGGGGTCATCCTACTACCGGCATTTCTACATGGGGCTGCTGCGGGAGGATGGCACGCCAAAGCCCGCGCTCGAGGAGTTCGGCCATCACACGCCAGCCGTCGGCCTCTGCCAGTGGTTCCATTTCGAGGATCCTCGGCTGGACGACGCGGTGGCCTGGATGCGGCGGCTGGGCGTGAAGTACCTACGGACCGGCCTGTCCTGGGCCGATAGCTTCCGGCCGAACGCGCTGGCCTGGTTCGACCGGCAGATGGAGGCGCTTGCGGAGTTCGACGTGACGGTCACCTTCTGCTTCACGCCGGAGCATCGCGGGATCGCGCCGCACCATACCAGCCCACCGTTGGTCGAGGCGGAATTCGCCGAATTCTGTGCCAACATGATCCAGCGCTATGCACGCTAGGGCGACCGCGGAACCGTGCGGCGCGGCAAAGGTTCTTATCGTGCCGGCCGTCCGGCACGAGGCGTCCATCATGGCCATCGATACTGCTTCCGCAGCGGAGGAGGAGAACCGCATCGCGGCGCGGGAGGCGGCGCTGCGCTATGTCTCGGACGAGGCGCCCGGCATCGGCCGGCGGCGCATCGGCAAGGGCTTCAGCTACCGCGACCCGAAGGGCGGCTCGGTGCGCGACTCCAAGACGCTCCAGCGCATCCGGTCGCTGGCCATCCCGCCGGCCTGGACCCAGGTCTGGATATGCCCGCATGCTGACGGCCACATCCAGGCGACCGGACGCGACGAGAAGGGACGGAAGCAGTACCGCTACCATCCGCGCTGGCGCGAGGCGCGGGACGCCGCAAAATTCACCCATATGGTGGAGTTCGCCCAAGCCCTGCCGCGCATCCGTGCCCGGGTCGAGGCTGACCTGCGCCTCACCGGACTGCCGCGCGAGAAGGTGCTGGCGACCGTGGTCCGGTTGCTGGAGACAACCCTGATCCGTGTCGGCAACGACGACTACGCGAAGCAAAACCAGAGCTATGGTCTGACCACCCTTCATGAGGACCATGTCGAGGTCGAGCGGGGTCGGCTCCGCTTCTCCTTCAAGGGCAAGAGCGGCAAGACCTGGAACCTGCAGGTCTCCGACCGGCGCATCGCCCGCATCGTCCGCGAATGCCAGGACCTGCCGGGGCAGGAGCTGTTCCGCTATGTCGATGCCGACGGCTCCGTCCGCAGCATCGATTCCGGCGACGTCAACGACTACCTGCGGGAGGCTTCCGGACGCGAGGTGACCGCGAAGGATTTCCGCACCTGGGCGGGCACCGTCCTCGCCACCCTCGCGCTCCAGGAATTCGAGAAGTTCGACACCCATGCCGCGGCGAAGCGCAACGTGAAGCGCGCCATCGAGCATGTGGCGAGCCGGCTCGGCAACACGCCGACCATCTGTCGCAAATGCTACGTGCATCCCGGCGTGCTCGACCACTATCTCGGCGGCAGCCTCGCGCTGCAGGTCAAGGCCGAGGCGCAGGCGGAGCTGCGCGACGAGTTGGCCGGCCTCAAGCCCGAGGAGACGGCGGTGCTCGGCCTGCTGATCGGCCGTCTGGAGCACGAGGAGCGACGCGCGGCATGAGGTACGGCGGCAGCCATCACGGTCGGGTGCCGGCCTGATGCGGTTCGTCGTCTTCGGGCTAACCATCACATCCTCCTGGGGCAATGGCCATGCGACCCTGTGGCGGGCCCTGTGCTGCGCCCTGGCCCGGCGCGGCCACAGCGTCGTCTTCTTCGAGCGCGACGTGCCCTACTACGCCGAGAACCGCGACCTGCACGGCATGCCGGGCGTCGAGCCGGTGCTCTACGCCGATTGGCGCGATGTCCGGCAGCGGGCGACGCAGGCGGTGGCGGCGGCCGATGTCGCCATCGTCACCTCCTTCTGCCCCGACGGGGTCGCGGCATGCGACCTCGTCCTCGGCTCCGCCGTGCCGGCGAGGGTGTTCTACGACCTCGATACGCCGGTGACGCTTGACCGGATGGCGGCTGGCGACTGGCCGGACTACCTGCCGCGGCAGGGGCTCGATGGTTTCGACCTAGTGCTGAGCTATACCGGTGGCGAGGCGCTGGTGCGGCTGCAGACGCTGCTCAATGCGCGCCGGGTTGCCCCGCTCTATGGCAGCGTGAATCCGGACGCCCATCGGCCGGTTGCGGCGGTGGAGGCTTACCGGGCCGATCTCTCCTATCTCGGCACCTATGCGGCGGACCGACAGCAGGCGCTGGAACGCCTTTTCGTGGAGCCGGCGCGGCGGCTGCCCGACCGTCGCTTCGTCATCGGCGGCGCGCTCTATCCGCCGGATTTCCCCTGGGCGCGGAACATCTTCTTCGTCCGCCACATGCCGCCGCCGGAGCATCCGGCTTTCTTCTCCTCCGCACGCCTGACGCTGAACATCACCCGACGGGCGATGGCGGCGATGGGCTGGTGCCCGTCCGGCCGGCTGTTCGAGGCCGCGGCCTGCGGGGCGCCGATCCTGACGGATTGGTGGGAGGGTCTCGAAGCCTTCTATGCGCCGGGCGCTGAGGTGTTCGTCGCCGGGTCAACCGAGGACAGCCTGGCGACGCTCGGCCTGAGCGACGCGGAACTTCGCCGCGCTGCTGGTCGGGCGCGGGAGCGCACCCTCGAGGAACACACCGCCGACCGGCGGTCCCTCGATTTCGAGGCCGCGCTGGAGAGCATCAACTCGCCGGTGGCGACAGGAGGCTGAGCATGTGGGGCATCATCCCGGCCGCAGGCATCGGCAGCCGCATCCAGCCGCTGGCCTTCTCGAAGGAGCTGCTGCCCATCGGCAGCCGGCTCGAGGCCGAGATCGAACGGCCGCGGGCCGTCAGCGAGCATCTGATCGAGCGCATGATCGCCGCCGGCGTCGACAAGATCTGCTTCGTCATCGCCCCGGGCAAGAGTGACATCATCAACTACTACGGGGCTCGCATCGGCAACGCCAGCATCGCCTATGTGGTCCAGCAGGAGCCGAGCGGGCTCTGCGACGCCATCTTCTGCGCCCTGCCGCTGATCGGGCCGGAGGAGCCCGTGGTGATCGGGCTGCCCGACACAATCTGGTTCCCGGAAGCGGCGCTGGCCCCCCTGGCGGACGACCGCTTCTCCTTCCTGCTCTTCCCGGTCGAGCGGCCGGAGCTGTTCGATGCCGTGGTGACGGACGAGGCGGGCCGCGTGCTGGAGGTCCAGGTGAAGCGCGCCGGCGCGCGGAGCCGCTGGGTTTGGGGCGCCTTCAAGATGCCAGGCCGCGTGCTGCACGAGTTGCACGCGCTGTGGCGTCGGCCCGGGCGGGAAGACGAGTACATCGGCACGCTGGTCAATGCCTGGCTGGCGGCTGGTGGCACCGCGCATGGCGTCCGCACAGGCGAGGTCTATGTGGATGTCGGCACGCTGAACGGCTACCGCGAGGCGGTCTCGCTGCTGGCCGGGCGGCCCGCGCAGGTGGACTCGGCGGTGGTGCCCTTCCGGGTGCTGCAGCAGCGCGGCGTGCTCAATGCGGCAGCGAAGCGGCCGGACCAGTCGATGAGGACCGGGGCGCTGGCGGGGGAGTAGCCGCGGTGCCGGACTTCCTGGCCTCGCTGGCCTCCGGCAGCAACACCACCGATTGCCGCCTGCTGGTCGTCGCGGCGCATCCGGATGACGAGACCATCGACCTCGGCATCCAGCTGCGCCGGCTGCCGCTCGCCCAGGTCCTGCAGGTCACCGAGGGCATGGCCCATGCCGACTTCCTGCGGGGCCGGGAAACCTACAAGTATTTCTGGGGCCCCGAGGACTGTCCGACCTTCCGCTGGCGCCTCGCCATACGGGGCAGCGATTGATGCGGTGCCTGCTGATCGTGCTCGACAGCGTCGGCGTGGGCCATGCGCCCGATGCCGCGGATTACGGCGACGCCGGCGCCGACACGCTCGGCCATGTCATCGCCGCCACCGGGCTACGGCTACCGACGCTCTGGTCGCTCGGCCTCGGGCGTATCATGGGCGCCGATGACGCGCCGGCCGCGGCCAGCTGGGGCCGGATGCGGCCACGCTCCGCCGGGAAGGACAGCACCACCGGGCATTGGGAGATCGCCGGAGTGGAGCTGGCGCAGCCCTTCGCGGTGTTCGAGCATTTCCCGCCCGAGCTGGTGCAGCCGATCGAGGCCGAGGCTCGGATCCGCTTCCTCGGCAACCTGCCGGCGAGCGGGACGGAGATCATCGCGGAGCTGGGCGGGGAGCATTGCCGCACGGGGCGGCCCATCCTTTACACCTCCGCCGATTCGGTGCTGCAGATCGCGGCGCATGAAGCGGTGGTGCCGTTGGAGCGGCTGATGGAGATCTGCACCATTTCCCGCCGCCACGCGGACCGCTGGCGCATCGGCCGGGTGATCGCACGGCCCTTCATCGGACAGGAGGGCGACTTCCACCGCACCCCGCGGCGGCACGACTTCGCCATGCAGCCGCCGCCGACGATCCTCGACGCCCTAGCCGGAGCCGGCCTGCCGGTGAGGGCGGTCGGCAAAACCGCCGATCTCTTCGCCGGCCAGGGGATCACCGAATCCTGGCCGACCGCCTCCAATGCCGATGGCATGCGGCGGATCGAGGCCGTGTGGGAGGCAACGCGGGAGGGACTGGTCTTCGCCAACCTGGTGGATTTCGACACGGAATATGGCCATCGGCGCGACGCGCCGGGCTATGCGCGGGCGCTGGAGGAGTTCGACCGCTGGCTGGCGGGCTTCCTCCCGGCCTGCGCCGGGCAGGACCTGCTCATCATCACCGCCGACCATGGCAACGACCCGACCTTCCGCGGCACCGACCACACGCGGGAGAAGGTGCCGCTGATCCTCCGCCATGCCGGGCGCCTGTCGCCGCTCGGCACACGCGACGGCTTCGCCGATGTGGCCGCGACGCTCGCGGCGTATTTCGGCATCGGCCCCTGGCCGATCGGGCGTTCGCTTCTGCCATGACGGCGGATGGCCCGGCGCTGGAGACCTATCTGTCCGGCGCGATCTCGGCGCCGGTCGCGCTGCTGCGCCTGCTGCTCCCCGGGACCTCGGCGGCGGTGACGGCGGCGCTGGAGCGGCGGGCGGCCGCGGCTCCGGATGCCGCGGCGGACGAGTGGCTGCGGCGGCTCCTGGATCTGGCGCAGCAGCACCGGGACGGGCTCGGGTTGCTCGAGCGCATGGTGCAAGCCGGCGCGGCGCATGGCTGCGAGGCGAATCCGGCCATGGCCATCGCCGCCAACCGGGCGATGTTCGACCGCCTCGTCGCCATCAGCCCGGAGGCGAGCGTCGCCGCCTATACCCTCGGCGATGCCGGGCTGCTGCGGGCGGCGACCGACGAGCTGGTGGGCTGGCTGGAGCGCCAGGGCCTGCTCTCGGGACGGGCGGTGGTGCTCGACCTCGGCGGCGGCATCGGCCGGCTTGCCGCGGCGCTGGCACCGCATGCTGCCGAGGTTATGGGGCTGGCTGTCTCACCCGGGATGATCGCGGCGGCGCGGCAGCGTTGCGAGGGCTACGGCAACCTGCGCTTCGCGGTCAGCTCCGGCCATGACATGGCTGGGGTCGCCGATGCCTCCTGCGACCTCGTGCTGGCGGTGGACGTGTTCCCGTATCCGGTGGCCGGTGGCATGGCACTGGCCGCCGGGCATGTCGCGGAAGCGGGGCGGGTACTGCGCAGCGGCGGCAACCTGGTGATCCTCACTTCCGCTACCGCGGGGATGCGGTAGACCGGCGGGATGTCGCGGTGCTGGCGGTGCAGGCCGGCTTCGCCATGCTGCGGAACGGGACCCGTGAGCTGGCGCCGTGGGACGGCGACGCCTACTGGCTGCGCCTGGCTTCAAGCCGCACCGGATCACCGGCGCGCCGCTGCAAGGGTGCGGAGTTCGGCCGCCACGCGGGCGATCACTTCACCCCAAGCGCCGGGACGCCTCTGCCGGAAGAGCCGCATGCTCGGGTACCACGGGCTGTCCTCGCGCCCTTCCATCCAGCGCCAGTCGGCGTCGCTGGCGAGCAGCGTCCAGAT
This sequence comes from Belnapia sp., assembly GCF_059504005.1. NCBI lineage: Bacteria > Pseudomonadati > Pseudomonadota > Alphaproteobacteria > Acetobacterales > Roseomonadaceae > Belnapia > Belnapia sp. The sequence goes on from NZ_JCACHU010000146.1 coordinate 19,223, forward strand.
GGGGAGGCCGAGCGCGCCGGCCAGGTGGGCCGGCATGGAGTCGATGCTGATGACCAGATCGAGGCCACGCATCACCGACGCCGCTTCGAGTATGTCATCGGATCCGGAGAGGACACCGAAGCCGGCCGGCCGTTCCTCCAGCGCAGGGCCGCGTTGGAGGATGTGCAGCGCGACGCCAGGGACGGTCCGGAGCGGCTCGAGAAGGCCGAAAGGCACGGAGCGGCGCTCGTAATCCCAGTCGCCGGACCGCCAGACCAGCCCCACCGCGAGGCCGGGGCGTACCGAGCCGGTGCCTGCCCGCATGTCCCGGCGGGGCGGGTGCAGATAGGGGACTTCGGCGGGGAGCGTGTCGATCGTGGTGCGGAGGACATGAGGCAGTTCCATCAACTCCACATCGACGTCGTAGGCGACCTCGGGAGTGCCGTCATGCAGCGGGAGAAGGCGTCCGACCCCCGCCATCGTCTGCAGCAGCGGGATGAGCGCTGGCTGCGCCCAGGCCGTCAGCTCGGATGCTCGGGCGTGGACGAGGGGCGCGAAGCGGACGAACTGAATAGTGTCGCCGAGGCCGTGATAGCAGCGGAGGAGGACCCGCCGCCCGTCCAGCGGCGTGCCGTCCCAAACGGCCTGCAGGTGGCGTGGGCGGCTCCAGTCCCGCACCCCGCCGCGGGCGCGGAGCACCTCGTCGCTGATGCCCCAAGCCTTCGTCCAGTAGCCGCGGCGCATGTGGCGCATCCACAGGCCTCCCGGATCACTGCTTACCGCTGACACGATCCACCCTGTTGCTCCCGCCATGCCGCTGCGAGCAGTCCGCACCGAACTGGCGGCGCAACGCATCCTCGGGCTAGTCGGTTCCGCGCAACCTGGTGCGGCATGGCGTTGCGCAAGCTGTGCTGACGCCCTCTGTGACAGGATCAGAAATCCTCCCGAATTCTTAGTTCAGCGAGAGCGAAGTCGATGGTTCCTATAGCTTCGAGACGGTGGACTTCGGATGCCGGACAGACCCATCGCCTGCACCAGCCCGTCCACTCGCCGGCCCGGGACGCCGCCGATCCATGCCTTCTGGATTACCGCCATCAGAAGCTTCTAGGAGGTCCTCCGGGGCTCGAGATAGGGCGGGTAGTAGCTGCCCTGCCGCAGCTTCGGGGTCAGACACACTGCGTCCAACCAGCTGCAGCAAGCTCAGCCGGGTGTCCAGCGTAAGGTCGTGGAAGCCATTCTGGTAGTTCAGCCGCTCGCCGGAGCGCTCGTGCCGCCCGGCGCCGATCAGGTCTTCCACGTCGGCCTCCATTAGCATATGCAGCACCGCCTGCGCGACGCTACGCAGAAAGGCACCATCGCCGGCTTTCGCCAGCAGGTCTGCCAGTGGCAGTCTGTCCTCGGGCATTGGGTCCTCGAGCGGTCACGGGTAAGTGCTTCAAAGCTCCGCCCTCGCCGTCAAGTCCGGTGGCTACCCCAGCCTTACACCCCGGCCGAAGCCGGAATTTCCACCTCCACGGCCACTACCAGGAAAGGGTGCAGGTCCGCATGACCGAGATGAAGCCGGTGATCGAGCAGATGGCGCTGAAGCATCAGCGTTGGTCGCGTCTGTTTATAGCCACGATACGCCTGCCGGATGGCCAAACTGTTCAGCGCGATGTGGAGGATCACGGTCAAGCGGTGGCGGTGCTGCCGTTTGACCCTCGACGTCGCACCGCGCTGCTGGTTCGACAGTTTCGAGCTCCGCCCTTCTACGCTGCCGGCGAGCCCGAAATGTTGGAGTTGCCGGCTGGCCGCCTCGACGAAGATGATCCCTCCGCCGGTGCTCGGCGCGAAACGCTTGAAGAGATTGGCCTGCGTTTGGGGGAATTGGAGCCAGTGATGGTGGCATGGACCATGCCAGCATTGTCCACAGAACGAGTGCACTTGTTCCTGGCTCCTTACGATGTTGCCGACCGCGTCGCTAAAGGCGGTGGCTTGGCCGACGAACATGAGGACATCACGACGGCGGAACTACCATTGGGCGAGTTGGCGGAGATGGCTGACCGCGGCGCGCTGACCGAGCTGAAGCTATTCACCTTGGTACAGACCCTTCGGCTTCGTCGGCCGGAGCTATTCAACGCTTGCTAAAAATTCTGTTCCGTTAACCGCATTTTGGCCAACGGCAGTGAAACTAGAGCGGCAATCATCGCCTGCATGCCCCTTCCGTGCATCAGCCTGCCGTTATCGTGGCAAGTTTGGTGAGGTCATCATCGGTGCAAACAAGCCCCATTCGCGTTTCACCTTTCGGATGCAGCGAAGGAGAAACTATTGGAACCCTCGTGCTCCCATGATCTGCACAAAGACGGGTTCGACAACCTGCTTGCGCAATCGACATCGGCTGCGCTGGCCGGCGTGTCGGAGCCGCCTGCGCATGGCTGAGACGAGCGATCCACGTTGTCGGTTCTCATCACCGTCGGAGTGCTTGGCACCTGCAGTGGCTACGTAGTCGCGGATCCCGCGCCCTGCGAGGTCGGCCCCGGAGCAGTAGCCGCTGTCGGCGGAAAACTCGGCGGGCGTAGCACCGGTGTTGGCAGTGACTGCGTCGATCAACGGTGCCAACGCGTCATGACCGGCGGCGTTGTTGATCCGGTACTACGTCACGATGACCTGGGCCTTGGCATTCACCGCGACCTGGACGTTGTAGGTCTGCACAAAGCTGTTGCGGTCTTTCATGATCCGGCTTTCGGAATCAGTAAGGGTGCATTCCCTCGCCCTGCCCCAGCCAGCCCTCGACGTCCAATTCGGCCTCGATCGGCCATCCGGCCGCAGATCGTCGCCTTATGCTTGAAGGTACTGGACCGCAGCTTGATGCTGTCCACCGCGACAGGGTCGAGCCCGACCAGGCCGGCACACCGGCACAAGGTGTGCACCTGCAGGAAGAGTGCGACTCAAGCGGCGAGTGGCGCCGGCGTAACGCACTGATGATACCGTGATCTCGCTTGAGACCAAACGGAAGGGACCAGCCAATGCGATCATCTCCCATCAATGACACTCAGTCTCTCTGCTGGCGCGCTTCGATCTCATCCAGGACGGCTTCTGGGGCGACGTCCTGCTGCACCTCCTGCAACTGAGGGTCGCCATCAGTCCGGATATCCAAACGTTCGGCAATGGCGACGACGAGTTCAGACAACTTGGTTACCTCATGCTCCGTCAATAGGCTGATCTGAAGATCTAGATCGGCGCGCTTGTCAGCCGCGGCGGCCATGCGGTTCTGGCTGATGAGCACGAAGGTAGAGAGAAAAATGGCTTCTACCGAGGCCTCCATCGCGAGCACCACGAAGGACGGGTCGAACTTGGGCACACCAGGGATAAACCCGAGATTCACTAGGATCCATGAGCCGTAGAGGACGAGATGAATGTAGACGAAGATCATGCTGCCGGTGAAGCGGGTGATGGCCTCGGCGATCCGCTCTTCGCGGGTCGCGACCGCAGTTTCCTTGCGGCGCCGGTCCTCCAAGGCCTCGATGTTACGTCTGAGGGAACTGCTGAGGCTGTCCGGTTCGGGTGACAGCACGGTCGGTGTCGGCCTTGGCATATCGGTGATGATCCTTGGCTCCGAAGACGCGTGAGCGTCAGGCAAAACGCGCGAAAGACAGTTTTGGATTGGTAAGCCGCTTTGTTGCAGCGGTCGGCGGCTTGGGCCGCTTCGGGTAGGATAAGGCCGGGG
>NZ_JCACHU010000147.1:0-80410 GCF_059504005.1 Belnapia sp.
CCTCTCGGACGTGCTGACCGCAGCAGCTTACTCCCTTTCAGTGAGGGTCAATAGGACGAAGAAGATCAGCTTGAACGGCAGTGACACGACGTTCGGCGGCAGCATCATCATCCCGAGCGACATCAGCAGGCTCGCCACCACCATTTCGATGACAAGGAAGGGCAGAAAGACCAGGAAACCGATCTCGAAGGCGCGCTTCAGCTCGCCGACGAGGAAAGCAGGCAGCAGGGCACGCCAGGGCAGCTGATCGGGTCGGGCATTCTCCGGCACGGGCGGGAGGTTGGCGAGGTCGAGGAACAGCGCCAGGTCGCCTTCGCGCACTTGGTTGGCCATGAAGCTGCGAAACGGCTCGACGCTGGCGGCGAGGCCTTCGATTTCGCCGATCCGGCCTTCCATCATCGGCACGAGGCCGCTCTGCCAGCTGGCCTCCATGGCCGGCTGCATGACGAACAGGGTCAGGGAGAGGGCAAGGCCGATCAGCACCGGGTTCGGCGGCACGCCCTGGGCGTCGATGGCGCTGCGCAGCAGGGACAGCACGATGGCGATGCGGGTGAAGGCGGTCGCCATCACCAGCAGCGACGGGGCCAGGGATAGCAGGCCGATCAGCCCCGCCAGCTGAACGAGGCGCATCGTAGCGCCGGACTGGCCGCCGGTGCCGAGGTCGATGTTCACGCTCTGCGCCGCAGCCGGCAGGGCGAGGGCCGCGAGCGGCAGCGCTAGGGCGAGGCGGTTCATGCGACTTCACCGCGGGCGGGAAGCCAGCCTAGGACGGCGTCCTGGCTGCCGCCGGTGAGCAGCAGCACCTCCCGTTCGTCGCAGCGGAGGAGGAGGACGCGGCGGCGCGAGTCGAGGGCAAGCACTTCCTGCACCGCAATCCGGCGGTGCGGGCGGGCGGCGAAGGCGCTCCGGCGCAAGCCGCGGGCACCGAAGGCCAGCAACAGCAAGATGGCGGCAAGCGCCCCGGCGGCCTGCAACCATGGTCCGGTCTCGATCGTCATGCGGCATCCTGCCAGCAGGGGGGTTCAGGGCGGAGGCAAGGCGGCGGCGAGGCTTGCGACCTCCTGCGCCAAGGCTTCGAGCGCTGGCCGCAGCTGCCGGGCTCGGTGGCGGGGAAGCTGGCTTACCGTGGCGCAGAGGGTGGCAGCCTCGGTATCGAGGCCGGCAAGATCGATGGACCGGCCGTTCGCGGCGAGGGCGCGCGCCATCACCACGGTGTCGTGCAAGGCTTCGATCGCGGCAAGGGTGGCTTGCGTCATGAAGCAAGTCTGCGCAGCCAGGGGTTAAGGAAGGCTTAGAACCGGGGTTCACGGAAGCTTCGGGATCCGGTGCGCAAAGTCATGGCATGGACCTGACGCGCACACCCACCATCGCCCTGGCGGAACGCCGCATCGGCTGGCTCGAAGAGCGTAGCGGGTGCTGGCGCAGAACATCGCCAACGCCGACACCCCCGGCTACCAGCCGCGCGACGTAGACGGTTTCCGCAAGAGCCTCGCTGGGGCCTTTGGCCTGACGCGGACGAGCGCACTGCATCTCACCGGCAGCGGCGGCGCAGCGCGGGCCAAGCCCGACCGAAGCGCGACGGACCGGGCACCGAACGGCAATGCCGTCTCGCTCGACCGCGAGGCGATGAAGGTGGCCGATGCCGATACGGCGCATGCGCTGGCGACCGGGCTTCATCGGCGCTGGATGGGGCTGTTCCGGACCGCGCTCGGCCGGTCACAGTAAGGCGGCAGGGAGAGCTGATCATGGACCTCGACAGCGCATTGCGGATTTCCGCCGCCGGCATGCAGGCGCAGGCAACCCGCTTGCGCGTGGTGGCGGAGAACCTGGCCAATAAGGAAAGCACCGGCCAGTCGCCGGGGGCTGACCCGTATCGGCGGAAGACGGTCACCTTCGCCAACCGGCTGGACCGCAGCCTCAGGGCGGAGATGGTCCGGGTGCGGCGGATCGGGACGGCGCCGGGGGATTTCCCTCAACTGCACGACCCTTCGCATCCGGCGGCTGATGCGGCCGGCTATGTGAAGCGGCCCAATGTCGACGGCCTTGTCGAGATGATGGACATGCGGGAGGCGCAGCGGAGCTACAGCGCTAATCTTGCGGAGCTCGAGACCACGCGCGGAATGCTGACGCGCACGATTGAGGCGCTGCGCTGATGCCGGGCGCGGTCGCGCCGCTTCAGGCTGCCGCAGCCTATCGTGCGGCCGTGGCGCCAGAGCCTGCGGCGGAGAGCGGCTTCGGCGCGACCTTGCAGCGGGCAGTGGAGGGCGCGGTCGAGATGGGGCGGAGCGCCGACGCGGCGAGCACGCAGGCGCTGCTCGGCCAGGGCAGCGTCTCGGATGTGGTGATGGCGGTGTCGCGGGCGGAACTCGCCTTGCAGACGGCGGTGGCGCTGCGGGACCGGGTGGTGTCCGCCTACCAGGACGTGATGCGGATGCCGATCTGACGCGGGAGGCGTTGAGGTGGACAACCAGTCCGTGCTGGCGGTGCGGGAAGCGCTGTGGATGGCGCTGCATCTGGCCGGCCCGCCCTTGCTGGCGATGCTGGCGATCGGCCTGGCGGTGTCCGTCGTTCAGGCACTGACCCAGGTGCAGGAGCCGACACTGGCTTTCCTGCCGAAGCTGGTCGTGCTCGGGCTGGTCCTGCTGATGCTTGGTCCGGCCATGGCGGGAGCGATGCGCGGATATGCGGCCTCGCTTTTCGATCGGATGATTGCCATCGGCGGGCAGCCATGATGCTGGAGGCGCTGCCTGGCCTGGCCTTCGGGGCCATGCTGCTGGTGGCGCGGCTCGGCGGGGCCATGCTGCTGCTGCCAGGGCTTGGGGAACAGGACGTGCCGGCCGGCATTCGCCTTGCGCTTCTGCTCGCGCTGGTGGCGGTCCTGCTCCCAGGCCTGGCGCCTGGGCTGCCGCCATTGCCAGCGGAACTGCCTGAGCTGCTGCGCCTGATGCTGACGGAGATGGTAGTCGGCCTCTGGCTTGGGATGCTGGCGCGGCTGGTCGCGCTCGCGCTTGGGCAAGCCGGGCAGGTGGTGGGTTTGATGGTCGGGCTCGCCAGTCCCTTGCAGACGGATCCAGTGCTTGGGGCGCAGTCCCTGGCAACCGGCCGCCTCTTTGCCTTGCTGGCGGCGGTGCTCGTCTTGTCGACGGGGCTCTATGCGCTGCCCTTGCAGGCGCTTGCGGACAGTTATTCGGCCTTGCCGCCCGGGGCGCCCTTGCCGCTCGGGCGCGGTGCGGAAGCGGTGGCGCAGGCGGTGGCGGAGAGCCTGGCGCTCGCGCTGCGCCTGGCCGGGCCCTTGGTGCTGGCGGCGATGCTCGGGAATCTCGGGCTTGGCCTGCTGGCGCGGGTGGCGCCGAAGGTGCAGGTCTTCACCATGGCGGCGCCGGGGCAGATCCTGGTGGGGCTGCTGCTGCTCCGCTTGATGCTGCCGGCCATGATGGCGGTCTGGCTGGAGGTCGCCCGCGTTTCCCTAACCCTGGTCGGTTAGGCGATGGCGGAAGGGGACTCGACATCCGCCGAGGACCGGACGGAAGCGCCGACGCAACGGCGGCTCCATCGGGCGCGGGAGGAAGGGCAGTCGCCGCTGTCGCGGGAGGCGGTTGGCTTCGCCACCCTGCTAGCAGGGACGCTGGCGGCATTCCTGGCGCTGCCTCCGCTCGGGACTGAGTGGCTGCGGCTGATGCGCGCCCTGTTGGAGATGCCGGGGGAGGGAGCGGTCCTCGCGCCGGCCCTGCTGAAGCAGTCCGCGCTCACCCTCCTGCCGGTGCTCGGGCTGGTGACGCTGGCGGCAGCCTTGGCGAGCTTGGCGCAGACCGGGGGCGTGCTGCGGCTGGAGGCCCTGGCGCCGCAACTCGAGCGGCTCAGCCCGGCCGCGGGCCTGAAGCGGCTTCTTGGGACGGACGGGCTGGCGGAGCTGGCGCGTACCCTGGTGAAGCTGGTTCTGATCGGGGACGCGCTCTGGCAGGCGATGGACCTGTCGGTGTTGCAGACAGCTTTGCACCAGCCGACTGCCATGCTTCTCAGCGAGGTCGGTCGGGGCGGCTTGCGGCTGGCGGTTGTGGCGCTCTTCGTCTTCGGGGCGATTGCGCTGCTGGACCTGCTTTGGGTGCGCTGGCGCCATCTGCGGCGGATGCGGATGAGCCGCGAGGAACTGCGGCAGGAATACCGGGAGAGCGAGGGCGATCCGCACATCAAGGGGCGGCTACGGCAAATCCGCGAGCAGAGGGCACGGCGGCGGATGCTGGCGGCGGTGCAGAAAGCAACGGATGTCGTAACGAACCTAACTCATTACGCTGCCGCTCTTTCTTATGCATCGGGGCAGCTTTCGGCGCCGAAGATGGTGGCGAAGGGGGTGGATGCCATGGCAGCGCGAATCCGGGTCGCGGCAGCCGAGCACGGCGTGCCGATCGTCGAGAACCCGCCGCTGGCCCGGGCACTCTGGCGGATGGAGGTGGATAGCGAGATCCCGGCCGAGCATTGGCAGGCCGTCGCCGAGATCATTGCCTATGTCTGGCGGATGCAGGGCCAGCGTCATGGCTGAGCCGCAGGCCGACCTCCAGGCAGCGTTCCGGACCCTCTTCGCCGCGGCGCCGGAGGGGCTGGCGCTGCTCGACCCGGGAGGGGTGGTCGTTGCCGCGAATCCGATGCTTGTGCGGATGGCGGGAATGAGGATCGAGCCCGGCTGGCCGGCGACCAGGCTGGTCGCGGCGGCGGATCGGCCGGCGCTTGTGGCGCTTCTGGCGGGCGTTGGTACGGCTAGCTTGCGCGCCTCGCCGCCTGCGGGTGGCGATGCCGAATGGGACCTCATGGCCGAGACCCTGCCGCATGGGGAGACGCTGCTGCGGGTCGTCGACCGCAGCGCCGAGCGGCGGGTCGAGACGCGGCTGGCGGCGACGGGGCGGCTGGAGCTGCTCGGGCGCCTCACTGGTGGGGTGGTGCACGACATCAACAACCTGCTGGCGGCCATCCGAGGCAGTGCGGATGCAATGCGTGCCGAGGGTTTGTCGCCGGCGGCCTTGGCGGAGTTGCAGGGAATCGAGGACGCGGCACGCCGGGGTTCGGCGATGGTCGGCGAGCTTCTGGCTTTCCTTCGGCCCGGGCGGGTTGCGCCGGGGCTGCTGGGGCTCGATGCCGCGGTCGAGGCGCTCGCCCTCATGCTGCGGCGGCTCCTGCGAGCGGGCGTTCGGCTGGAGCTGGAGCTGGATGCCCCTGAGGCGAAGGTCCGGCTCGGGGCGGTCCAGCTGGATCAGCTGCTGCTGAACCTGGCGGCGAATGCGGGGGAAGCGATGCCGGATGGGGGCCGCCTCGGCATCGTCACGCGGCAGGCGAGGGGCGAGGTGGTGCTGGAGGTGCGGGATACCGGGCGGGGCATATCGCCGGAGGCGCTGCCGCGGCTCTTCGAGCGGTTCTTCACCACGCGGGAGGCCGAAGGCGGTACCGGCCTCGGCCTGGCGACGGTCCGGGATATCGTCACCGAAGCGAACGGACGGGTTGCGGTGGAGAGCGAGCCGGGCCGGGGCTCCTGTTTCCGCATCTATCTGCCTTGCGTCCAGGTGGAGGCGCCGGGACCGGTTGCAGCGGAGCAGGGGCCGGTGCTGCTGGTCGAGGACGAAATGGTGCTGCGGCGGCTGGCGGAGCGGCTGCTCGAACGCACGGGGCATGCGCTGCTGCTCGCCGAGAGTGTCGAGGGGGCGCTCGACCTACTGGAACAGGCGCCGGCGCCGGGGATGCTGGTGAGCGACATCGCCCTTCCGGGCATGGACGGGCTGGAGCTGGCGCGGCGGCTGCGTCACCGCTGGCCGGGGCTGCCGGTGGTGCTGACCTCCGGTTATGTCGGCTTGCGGGAGGAGTTGGCGGCCGAGGGCTTCCAGCTGCTGGCCAAGCCTTACACCCCGGCCGAGCTGCTGGCGGCGCTGGCGGCGGCGCACCGGCAGCCCGTCGCGGCGTGATGATGTTTTCCAAATGTTCTTGTTTTCAGGCGACGCCATGCCCATACTCTGGGGGTGCCATCGCGGGGCGGTGGCGTTAGTTTCGATCCTGTTTCATTCCAAGCTCTTTGTGTGTAGCGTGGGCGGGTGAACCGGGGCCAGGACGGGAAAGCCAGAATGGATAAGGGAAAGGCGCTCGACGCCGCGCTCAGCCAGATCGAGCGGGCCTTCGGCAAGGGGTCCATCATGAAGATGGGCGCTCGCCAGGCCATGGATGGCGATATCGAGGTGATTTCGACCGGCTCGCTCGGCCTGGATATCGCGCTCGGCATCGGCGGCGTGCCGAAGGGCCGCATCATCGAGATCTACGGGCCGGAAAGCTCGGGCAAGACCACGCTTGCGCTGCACATGATCGCGGAGGCCCAGAAGAAGGGCGGCACCTGCGCCTTCATCGATGCGGAGCATGCGCTCGACCCAGGCTATGCCAAGAAGCTCGGCGTCGATATCGACAACCTGCTGATCAGCCAGCCGGATGCCGGCGAGCAGGCGCTCGAGATCTGCGACACGCTGGTGCGGTCGGGCGCGATCGACGTGCTGGTGGTCGACAGTGTGGCCGCCCTGGTGCCGCGGGCCGAGCTCGAGGGCGAGATGGGTGACAGCCATGTCGGCCTGCATGCCCGGCTGATGTCCCAGGCGCTGCGCAAGCTGACGGGCACCGTTTCCCGCTCGAACTGCCTGCTGATCTTCCTGAACCAGATCCGGCTCAAGATCGGCGTCATGTTCGGCAACCCGGAGACGACGACGGGCGGCAACGCGCTGAAGTTCTATGCCTCCATCCGCATGGAGATCCGCCGTATCGGCGCCATCAAGGACCGGGAGAGCGTGGTCGGCAACCAGACCCGGGTGAAGGTGGTGAAGAACAAGATGGCGCCGCCGTTCCGACAGGTCGAGTTCGACATCATGTATGGCGAGGGCATCTCCAAGGTCGGCGAGCTGGTCGATCTCGGCGTGAAGGCCGGCGTCGTCGAGAAGTCGGGCGCCTGGTTCAGTGCCGAGGGCCAGCGCATCGGCCAGGGCCGGGAGAATGCCAAGCAGTTCCTCCGGGACAACCCGGCCATGGGCGCTTCCATCGAGGCCAAGGTGCGGGGCCAGGCCGGCATCGTCGCCAATGCCATGCTGACGGGCGAGAGCGAGTCGGCGGAGAGCGAGGACGAGGCGGCGCCGGCCGAGTAAGCCGGCGCCTCTCGACGCCTCCTGCCCTGCGCGGTAGGAGGCGTCGAGGCCCCGCGGCCGGGATGCGGCGGGGCGGCAGACAGGACCGGCACCGGCGATGACCAGCAGCAACGATATCCGCGCGACCTTCCTCGGCTATTTCGCCCGCAACGGGCATCAGGTGGTCGAAAGCTCCCCGCTGGTGCCGCGGAACGACCCGACGCTGATGTTCGCCAACAGCGGCATGGTCCAGTTCAAGAACGTCTTCACTGGCCAGGAGAGGCGGGCCTATAGCCGGGCCACGACGGCGCAGAAATGCGTCCGCGCCGGCGGCAAGCACAACGATCTCGATAATGTCGGCTATACGGCTCGGCACCATACCTTCTTCGAGATGCTGGGGAATTTCTCCTTCGGCGACTACTTCAAGGAACAGGCGATCGCCCATGCCTGGGAGCTGCTGACCCGGGACTTTGGCCTGCCGAAGGAGAAGCTGCTCGTCACCGTCTTCTCGGAGGATGAGGAGGCGCCGGTCTACTGGAAGAAGATCGCCGGGCTGCCGGACAGCCGGATCATCCGTATCCCGACCAGCGACAATTTCTGGCGCATGGGGGATACCGGGCCCTGCGGGCCGTGCTCCGAGATCTTCTACGACCATGGCGAGCATATCCCGGGCGGGCCGCCGGGCAGTCCGGGGGAGGACGGCGACCGGTTCATCGAGATCTGGAACCTCGTCTTCATGCAGTTCGAGGAGGGGCCGCCCGGCACCCGCGTGCCGCTGCCGCGGCCCTCGATCGACACCGGCATGGGGCTGGAGCGCTTCGCCGCCATCCTGCAGGGCAAGCACGACAACTACGACACTGATACGCTCAGGGCGCTGATCCTCGCCTCGGCGGAGGCGACCGGCACGGACCCGGACGGGCGGTGGAAGACCAGCCATCGCGTGGTCGCCGACCATCTGCGGGCCGGCACCTTCCTGATGGCGGATGGCGTCATGCCCTCCAACGAGGGACGGGGCTATGTGCTGCGGCGCATCCTGCGGCGGGCCATGCGGCATGCGCATATGATGGGCTCGCGGGAGCCGCTGCTGAACCGGCTGGTGCCGGCCCTGATCCGGCAGATGGGGGCCGCCTACCCCGAGATCGTGCGCGCTGAGGCGCTGGTCACCGAGACCTTCAAGTTGGAGGAGACGCGCTTCCGCAGCCTGCTCGAGCGCGGGCTCGGCCTGCTGGCGGAGGAGAGCGCGAGGCTCGGCGAGGGCGGCGTGCTGCCGGGCGAAGTAGCGTTCCGGCTCTACGACACCTATGGCTTCCCGCTCGACCTGACGCAGGACGCGCTGCGGGCCGAGGGGCGCGGCGTCGATGTCGCCGGCTTCGAGGCAGCGATGGCGGAGCAGCGGCGCCGTGCGCGCGCCGCCTGGGCCGGCAGCGGCGAGGCGGCGACGGATGCCGTTTGGTTCGACATCAAGGAGCGGGTCGGGGCCAGCGAGTTCCTCGGCTACAGCACGGAAAGCGCGGAGGGCGAGATCCTCGCCGTCATCGCCGACGGCCGGCCGGTGGAGGGCGCCGGGCCTGGGATGGAGGTCGCCGTCGTCCTCAATCAGACGCCCTTCTATGCCGAGAGCGGCGGCCAGGTCGGCGATGCCGGACTGATCTCGGCGGGCGAGGCCTGCCGGATCGTCGTGCGCGATACCCAAAAGAAGCTGGGCGACCTCTTCGTCCACTACGGCACGGTGGCGCATGGCGAGGCGCGGCCGGGGCTCGCTGTGCTGGCTGAGGTGGACCATGCGCGGCGGGGCGCGATCCGCGCGCATCACAGCGCGACGCACCTGCTGCACGAGGCGCTGCGGCGGCGGCTCGGCAGCCATGTGGCGCAGAAGGGCTCGCTCAACGCGCCGGACCGGCTGCGCTTCGACGTCTCCCAGCCGACGCCAATGACGGCGGAGGACATCGCCTGGGCCGAGGCGGAGGTGAATGCCCGTGTCCGCGAGAATGCCGAGGTGACGACGCGGCTGATGACGCCGGAACAGGCGGTCGGCGTCGGCGCCATGGCGCTGTTCGGCGAGAAATACGGCGATGAGGTCCGGGTCGTCGGCATGGGGCATGACCCGGCGGCGACCGAGAAGCAGGGCGTCTACTCGCTCGAGCTTTGCGGCGGCACGCATGTGCGGCGGACGGGCGATATCGGGTTGTTCAAGATCGTCTCCGAGGGGGCGGTCTCCGCCGGCGTCCGGCGGGTCGAGGCGGTAACGGGGGAGGCGGCGCTGGCCCTTGTTGAGGATCAGGCGCGGCAGCTCACGGAGACGGCGCAGGCGCTGCGCGTCGCACCGGCGGAGGTGCCGGCCCGGGTCGCGGCCCTGGTCGAGGAGCGGCGGCGGCTGGAGCGCGAGGTCAGCGAGTTGCGGAAGAAGCTGGCGACGGGCGGGGCGGCGGCCGAGGCCGAAAGCATTGGCGGGCTGCGCGTGGCGCTGCGCAACCTGGGCGACATCCCGGCGCGCGACCTGAAGGGCGTGGCCGAGGCCATCCTCAAGGGCGGCACGGCGGATGTGGCGGCGCTGGTCTCCACCGCGGAGGGCAAGGCGAGCATCGTCGTCGGGCTCGGCGATGCGGCGCGGGGCAAGGCGGATGCGGTGTCCCTGGTGCGGGCGGCGAGCGCGGCGGCCGGCGGCAAGGGCGGCGGCGGAAGGCCGGAGATGGCGCAGGCGGGCGGGCCGGATGCGGGTTTGGCCGATGCGGCATTGGACGCCGTCAGGGCCGCACTGGCCGGTTGAGGAGGGCGCTGCCCTCCTCAAGCTCCTCCCGCCAAGGGCCGCAGGGCCCTTGGAGCCCTTGAGTCAGCTGCGCAAAGCCTCCCGGACCACCGAGCGGAATTCGCGGCGGTAGAGCTCGCGGACCACCAGCAGGCTGGCCAGGATCAGGGCCAAGGGGTGCAGGATCCAGGCCAGCGCCGCCAGGCCGAAGTAATAGGCGCGGAGGCCGCTGTTGAAATGGCCGGCGGCACGATTGGCGACCTTGGCCGCGACCTCCGCCTGGAGCGGGCGCGCCTCGTCCGCCTCATCATGCGAAATGCCGCCCATGACGATTGAGCAGTAGTTGAACTGCCGGAGCGCCCAGGTCAGCTCGAAGAAGGCGCGGACGAAGATCAGCAGCAGCAGCGCGATCTTCATCTCCCAGGCGGCCGGATCGGGCGCAGTGGCGAAGGGCAGCGCGCCGAAGACCCGGGCGCCGAGCTCGGGGCTCCCCAGCAACGCCACCAGGCCGCCGAGGATGAAGATGGCGGTATTGGCGAGGAAGCTGGTGCTGTTCATCAGGTTGCCGATGATGTTCGTGTCCATGATGCGGTTGTCCCGCGTCACCAACACGCGCATCCAGCGCCGGCGGTGCTCGTCCATGGCCGCGATCACGCTGCGGCGGCGAAGCGCTGGGTGACGGTCCACCAGCCCGGAATAGGCGGCCCAGCAGGCGAGGAAGATGGCCAGCGCCAGCCAGTCGAGCGGGGTCAGGGAGTGCATGCGGTCGATATAGCGCACAAAAAAGGCGGGCCGTTGCGGGCCCGCCCTCGGTCGATGGATGCAGGAGGGCTCAGCCCATGGCCTTCTTCAGGTTCTCGTCGATCTTAGCGAGGAAGGCCTGGGTGTTCAGCCAGGGCTGGTCCTTGCCGATGAGGATGGCGAGGTCCTTGGTCATGGAGCCGCTCTCGACGGTCTCGATGCAGACCCGCTCCAGCGTTTCGGCGAAGCCGGTCACGTCCGGCGTGTTGTCGAACTTGCCGCGATAGGCGAGACCCCGAGTCCAGGCAAAGATCGAGGCGATCGGGTTGGTGCTGGTCTCGCGGCCCTTCTGGTGCTCACGGTAGTGGCGCGTGACCGTGCCGTGCGCCGCCTCGGACTCCACGGTGTTGCCGTCGGGCGAGAGCAGGACGGAGGTCATCAGCCCGAGCGAGCCGAAGCCCTGCGCCACGATGTCCGACTGCACGTCGCCGTCGTAGTTCTTGCAGGCCCAGATATAGCCGCCCTCCCACTTCAGCGCGGAGGCGACCATGTCGTCGATCAGCCGGTCCTCGTAGGTCAGGCCGCGCTTCTCGAACTCCGCCTTGAACTCGGCGTCGTAGATGGCACGGAAGATGTCCTTGAAGTTGCCGTCATAGGCCTTGAGGATCGTGTTCTTGTGGCTGAAATAGACCGAGTAGTTGCGCGCCAGGCCGTAGTTGAAGCTGGCGCGGGCGAAGCCCTCGATCGACGTGTTCAGGTTGTGCTGCATCATGGCGACGCCGCCCGCCTTGAAGGCGAACTCGCCGACCTCGTGCGCCTGGCCGTCGGCGCCGGTATAGACCATCTTCACGGTCCCCGGGCCGGGCACCTTCATCTCGACGGCGCGGTAGATGTCGCCATAGGCATGGCGGCCGACGACGATCGGCTTCGACCAGTGCGGCACCAAGCGAGGCACGTTCCTGCAAATGATCGGCTCGCGGAAGATGGTGCCGTCGAGGATGTTGCGGATGGTGCCGTTCGGGCTGCGCCACATCTTCTTCAGGCCGAACTCCTTCACCCGCGCCTCGTCCGGGGTGATGGTCGCGCATTTCACGCCGACGCCGTACTGCTTGATGGCATTGGCGGAATCGACCGTTACTTGGTCATCGGTCTGGTCGCGGTACTCGATGCCGAGGTCGTAGTACTTCAGGTCCACATCCAGGTAGGGGAGGATGAGCTTCTCCTTGATGAACCCCCAGATGATGCGGGTCATCTCGTCCCCGTCGAGCTCGACGACGGGAGTCTTCACCTGGATCTTGGCCATGCTGTCCTCGATGGTCTCCCGCGCAAGGCGCCGCGGGGTGTTAGGGCGGCGGGAACATCGCACCCGGCCCGCCTGCCGGCAAGCCCGCCGGCCGGACCAGGTTCGTTTCAGTGTCAACACACTTGTTGGTAGTGACGATTTCGTGTTTAATCGCGTGCCGCGTGTTGAATGGTCATCGGGACGCCGTGCCGGGATAGGGTGCCCTCGCTTTTCGGCATCCCGGCGCGAACCCGAGGCGGCATCGGGAGTTCTGGGGTCCGGTGCCTGCGCCGGGCCTTCCGGTTGGAGGTACGCGCATGCTCGATCGAAGCCAGGGCACAACCCAAGCCGGCTTCCAGCCCGGCCGGGAAATTGCCGCCATGCCGAACGACCAAGCCTTCCTCGCCGCCCGCCACGGCCCCGTGCTAGCCAGCCTCTGCGCCGATGAGCTACGGGAGCGGCATCCGCGCATCCAGGCCGCCGCCGCGGCCGGGGATGTCCGTACCGTGCTGACGGAGGCTCATGCGCTGCGGGGCGTCGCCGCCAATTTCGGTCTCGGCGTGCTGGCCGAGGATCTGCTGGTGGTGGAGACGGCGGCGCGCCGGCAGGACGCCGACGGGATGCACGGCGCGCTCGGCCGGTTGCCGGGCGAGGTGGCGAAGGCGCTGGCGGCGCTCGGCCAGGCCAGCTCCTGATCCTTCGCCACCGAGGCGGGGGTCGTCCTCCTGCCTCTAGCCCGTCCGCCGTTGCGGCCCCTGGCGGTCACGCCGCCGGGCAAGCGGATGGTCAGTAGACCAGGGCGGCAGCCAGCCCATGCCGCGCGCCGGCGCGGGCCAGCGTGCCGTCGACCTTGGCGATGGTGAGGAAGCCATTCACCTCGGCGAGCCAAGGCGCATCGCCGCGTGGCACGGCATAAGCGTAAAGGGCCTCGCCGAAGCGGTCGGGCGGCTCGATCACCCGGGCCCAGCCATGCACCGCCAGCATGCGGCGGGTATAGGGATAGTCGCTCATGAAGAGGTCGGCGCGGCCGGCCTGGACCTCGGATTCAAGGGTGCGGGGCGGGCGGACGACCAGCAGCTCCGCCGCCTTCAGGCTGCGGCGCATCAGCGGCTCCATCAGCGTGCCGGCGGCGACGGCGACCACGGTGCCGACGGTGTCGAGGTCGTCCCAGCGGGTGATGCGGTTGCTCTCGCGCGTCGTCACCGCATAGACGGCGCTGGTCATGTAGGGCTTGGAGAAGGCGACGCGTTGCTGGCGGGCGGCCGAGATGCCGACGCCCATCATGGCGATGTCGCAGGCGCCGGCCTCGAGCTTGTCCAGGAACTCGGCGAAATTGGTGTCGAGAAAGCGCGGCTGCACCAGCAGGCGGTTGGCCAGGGCCCGCGCCATGTCGATGTCGAGCCCCTCCAGCTCGCTGTTGCGCGGGTTGCGGTAGCTGACCGCGAAGTAGTCTGGCCAGATGCAGACCGCGAGCTCGCCCCGGCTGCGGATGAGGGCAAGCCGGTCGGGCGGGGCCGGCGGCTCGGCGGACAGGGCGGCGGGGCGGGGCGGGGCGGCTGCCGCGGCGGGCGGCCGGGCGGCGGACGGGGCGCCGGCCCGGGCCGGGGGCTGGGTCTGCGCCTGCCCTTGGGCCCCATTCATCTCGAAAAACAATACCGATAGTGCAATAAGGGATGCCGCAATGCACCCTTTCGTCAAACTGGACGCACTCATCCGCCGGTCCCTTCGTCTTGGTGCCCCCAAGCCGGCGGAGCCGCGGCCGTGGTTGCTGTTCGGCGCGGCGGTTGCCCTGGTCGCCGCCTGCCTCACCGTGATTTACGGCATCGTCCTCCAGCGGGGCCAGCAGGATGCGCTGGCCGAGGCGGAGAAGCTCACCCAGAGCGTCGCCGCAGCCCTCTCCGACCAGCTCACCCGGGCGACGCAGACCGTCGAGCTGATCCTGAACGACCTCGCCGAAAGCCCGCGGGAGGCAAGCCCGGCCGGCTTCGCCGAGACCATGTCCAACCGGCTGCGCGACCTGGCGCAGATCCGGGCGCTGGTGGTGACGGACGCGGCCGGGCGGGTGACGCAGGCGACGGTCGATCAGCTGCGCGAGCTGACGGTCGGGGAGCGCGAGTGGTTCCGGGTGCTGCGCTTCGGCGGGCAGCCGATCCGGCTCGGGGCGCCGGAGGCGGGGCGCTATCTCGGCACGGGACAGGCGGCGATCCTCGAGAGCCGGCTCTGGACCATCCCGCTGGCCCGGGCCCTGCGCTCGCCGCGCGGGGAGTTCGAGGGGGCGGCGGTGGCGCTGCTCAACCCCGACTACTTCAACGGCGTCTCGCGCCGCTATGCGGAGGCCTTCGGGGTCACGGTGCGGCTGCATTCGACGAACGGACAGCTCCTCACCCGCTCGGATGGCAGCACCCACGGGGTCGGGCAGCTCCATTCCAGCGCCTGGCTGTTCCGCGACTTCCTGCCGCGGCGGGAGCTCGGCACCTTCCATGGGCTCGACCAGGACGGCAGGCCGGTGATCGCCAGCTTCGCGGTGACGCGGCAGGGCAGCTTCGTCGTCGAGGTGGCGCGGGCGCGGGGGGATGCCTTCGCCGCGCTCCGCCAGCTGGGGCTGGTGCTGGGCGGCGGCGTCGGGGCGGCGGCGGTCGCCACGCTGGCGGCACTCTGGATGATGGTGCGGCTCGCCGAGAAGCTGCAGCGCCAGGGCAGCCGGCTGGCGCGCAGCGAGCAGGAGGCGGTCGCCGCCAGCCGGGCGAAGGAGGACTTCCTTGCCGCCATGAGCCATGAGATCCGCACGCCGATGAACGGCGTCATCGGCATGTCGAGCCTGCTGCTCGACACCGAGCTGGACCCGGTGCAGCGGCGCTATGCGCAGACCATCGCCGGCTCGGCGGAGCACCTGCTGATGGTGCTGAACGACATCCTCGACTTCTCGAAGCTCGAGGCGGGGATGATGGAGCGGGAGGAGGTGCCCTTCAACATCGAGGCGGAGCTGTCCACCATCGTCGAGCTCTTCGCGCCGAAGGTGGCGGCGAGCGGGGTGGAGCTGGTCTGCTCGCTCTCGCCGAGCATGCCGGCGCGGGTGGTGGGCGACCCTGGGCGCTTCCGGCAGCTGCTGTTCAACCTGGTCGGCAATGCGGTGAAGTTCACCGAGGCCGGCTGGATCGAGCTGGGGCTGTCGGCCGAGCGGGAGGAGGATGAGTGGCGCCTCTCCTGCCGGGTGAGCGACACCGGGATCGGGCTGGACCCGGCGACGATCCCGCTGCTCTTCGAGCGCTTCACCCAGGCGGATGCCTCGATCAGCCGGAAATACGGCGGGACGGGGCTGGGCCTCGCCATCTGCCGAAAGCTGGTGGAGGGGATGGGCGGGAGCATCGGCGCGGCGCAGCGGCCGGGCGGCGGCAGCGTCTTCCGCTTCGACCTCCTGGTGGGGATGGCGCCGGAGGCGGCGGGCGAGGCCCGCGAGTCGCGGCCGCTCGCCGGCCGGCGGGTCCTGGTGGTGGACGACCAGGCGCTCAACCGGGAGATCCTGACGCGCCAGCTGATGGTGCTGGGGGCGGAGTCCGCCGCGGTGGAGGCCGGGGCGGCCGCCCTGGCGGCGCTGGCGGACGGGCGGGCGGCGGGACGGCCCTTCGCCGCGGTCCTCATCGATGCCGACCTGCCGGGTGAGGACGGGCCCGACCTGGCGCGGCGGCTTCGGGCCGCAGGCGATGGGTCCGTGGCCGTCATCCTCTGCGCCAATGCCGGCGAGGCCTTGCGCGACCCGCCGGCGGCCGGGCTGGTCGATGCGGTGCTGCTGAAGCCCGCGCTGCCGACGCGCTTCCGCGACGCGCTGGTGCAGGCGCTGGGAGCGGAGGCGGCGCGGCCTGCGCCGGCCGCCGCGCCCGCGATGGAGGCGCTGGGGCTCAAGCTGCTGCTGGTCGAGGACAATGCCACCAACCAGCTCGTTATGCGGACCATCCTGCAACGCGCCGGCTGCAAGGTGGAGGTGGCGCCGGACGGCGCCGAGGCGGTGGCGGTGGCGCGGCGCGAGCCCTTCGATGCGATCCTGATGGACCTGCAGATGCCGGTGATGGACGGGCTGGAGGCGACGCGGCAGATCCGCCGCGGCACCGGGCCGAACCGGCGGACCAGGATCATCGGCCTGACTGCCGCCGTCGGTCCCGTCTTCGAGCAGCAATGCCGGGATGCCGGGATGGACGAGTATCTCGGCAAGCCGGTGAAGCGGGCGGCGCTGCTGGCCCTGCTCGGGATGATCGAGCCGGCCAGGCAGGCCTGAGGCTCAGCCCCGGGCGATCCAGGGCATCTTCGAGGCGGCGATGGTGACGAACTGGATGTTCGCATCCAGCGGCAGGTTCGCCATCATCAGGATGGTGCTGCCGACATGGGCGACGTCGAAGGTGGGCTCCACCTTCATCTCGCCATTCGCCTGCTTCACGCCGCGGGCCATGCGGGCCGTCATCGGCGTCGCGGCATTGCCGATATCGACCTGGCCGCTGACGATGTCGAAGGCGCGGCCGTCCAGCGCCAGCGTCTTGGTCAGGCCGGTGATGGCGTGCTTGGTCGAGGTATAGGCGACGCTGTCCGGCCGCGGCACATGCGCGCTGATGCTGCCGTTGTTGACGATGCGGCCGCCCTGGGGCTGCTGCTGCTTCATGATGCGGAAGGCGGCCTGGGCACAGAGGAAGCTGCCCGTGAGGTTCACCTGGACGACGCGGGCCCAGTCCTCATAGGCAAGATCCTCAATCGGTCCGGCGGGGACGTTGCCGCCGGCATTGTTGAACAGGAAGTCGAGCCGGCCCCAATCGGAGTTCAGCCTGCCGAACAGCGCGTTGACCGATTGCGGATCGCCCACATCGGTGGGGACGGGGATGGCGCGCGGGGCGGCGTCCCCGGCCATCCCGGCCGTCTCCTGCAAGGCGTCCTGGCGGCGGCCGGCAAGCGCGACGGTCCAGCCGCCGCCCAGCAGGGCCAGCGCCGCGGCGCGGCCGACGCCCGATCCCGCGCCGGTGACGACGGCGTATTTCGTGGTCATGCCTGATCCCTCCTAGCTGTTCGGGCCGCGGCCCATGCCGATCGGTTGCCAGCGGCGGAGCGCGGTGTTCTGCAGCACGGCCGGGTTGACGCAGCTCATCGGCCACTTGCCCTGGAGGACGAGGGCCAGCTCGCTGCCGACGCGGCGTTTCCGTGCCTCGTCGAAGCGTGCGGAGGCGGAGGCGACATGGGCGGTCAGCGTCACGTTCTCCATGCGCAGCAGCGGGTTGTTGTGCGAGGGCGGTTCGGTTTCCAGCACGTCGAGGGCGGCGTGGGCGATCCAGCCCTCCTGCAGCGCCTTGATCAGCGCCGACTCGTCCACCGTCGGGCCGCGGCCGGTATTGATGAAGATCGCGGAGGGCTTCATCTGCCGGAAATGCTGCTCCTTCAGCATGTGGTGCACCTCCGGCCGGGCAGGGGCGTGCATGCTGACGAAGTCGGACTGCGTGAGCACCTCGGCGAGCGTCGCCGGCTGCACCCCGTACTCGGAGATCTGCATCTCCTCGACGAAGGGGTCATAGGCCATCATCCTGAGGCCGAAGGGCGCGGCGCGGCGGGCGACGGCGCGGGCGACGCGGCCGAAGGAGATGAAGCCGAGGGTCTGGCCCATCAGCCGGGGGATCTTGAGCAGGGCCGAGCGGCCTTCCTTCCAGCGGCCGTCGCGGACCATCTTGTCCTGCTCGATCAGGCGGCGGAAGCCGGCGAGGAGCAGGGTCATCGCATGGTCCGCGACTTCCTCGATGAAGGTGTCGGGGATATTGGTGACGGGGATGCCGCGCTCCGTCGCCGCCTTCACGTCGACGCTGTCGACGCCAACGGAGCCGAGGGTGATGACCTTGCAGCGCTCCAGGCTGTCGATGATCTCTCGGGTGATCGGAATGCCCTTGGCATAGATGGCATCGGCATCCTTGGCGGCGGCGATGAAGCCGGCGGTATCGGTCGGCGCCTCGACGATCTCGGCATCGAGGCCCTCCAGCGCCTCGCTCTCCAGCGCATAGCCGCCGCCGGCGACGGTGAAGCTGGCGCCGGCCGGCGTGACGATCCTGTATTTGGCCATCATTCCCTCTCTCGCTTGGGCGGACCGATGGAGGCCTGCGGCGCCGCGGCGCCTTCGGCCATCGGGCCGCTACTTCGGCGGCCGCGCGCGGATCGCGGCCTCGTTCACCTCGACGCCCCAGCCGGGGCCGGTCGGCAGCACCAGCTCGCCATTCTCGATCACCGGCGGCGGCGTGAACTCGTCGCGCCAGGAGACGCTGTCGATGTCGATCTCCATGACGCGGAAATTCGGGATGCAGGCGCTGAAGGCGGCGCTGATCATGCTGCACAGGTTGCCGTAGAAATTATGCGGCGCGCAATTGACCTCGTAGACGTCGCACATCGCGGCGATCCTCACCGACTCGCCGAGGCCGTTCCAGATGACGTCGACGATGCCGACATCCATGGCGTAGTGCTCGAGGAAGGGGCGGAACTCGCGGCGGCCGTGCAGCGTCTCGCAGGAGGCGATGGGGCAGGGGGCCATGCGCTTGATCGTGGCCAGCGCCGCCGCGTCGTGCTGGTCGATCTCGAGCCAGGTGAGGTCGAATTCCGCAACGGCCTCGGCCACTCGCTGGAAGCCCTCGGTGCGGAAGTGGAAGTTGGTGTCGAGATGGAGGCCCATCTCCGGCCCGACCGCCTCGCGGATGGTCCGCAGGTGATGCTTGAGCTGGGCCAGCGTCCGGTTGTCCCAGTTCAGCTCCGGCCAGCCGGCATGGCGGCCGAAGCCGGGGGAGTACTGGTAGAGCAGCCCGTCCGGACCGGGGATCAGGATGTTGGTCTTGAGGCCGCGGAAGCCCATCGCCTTCACCTCGGCGGCGTGGCGGGCGACCTCGTCGTAATCGGTCAGCGGCGGCACGCCCATATGCTTGGCGTTGCGGACGCGGTAGCTGCCGAAATGCGACCAGTAGACGGGAATGCGCTCCCGGATCGGGCCGCCGAAGAGGGCGGCGACGGAGATCCCCCGCGCACGGGCCGCGATGTCGAGCAGCGCATTCTCGATGGCGGCGATGGCCTGCTGGTTCAGCCCGCCGCGCGACTGGCGGGTCATGACATGGAGCCAGGCCGTCACCTCCTCCCATCGCGTCGGGTCGCGGCCGATGATGAGGGGCGAGAGGCCCTCGATGACGGCGGAGAGGCCGGTGCTGCCGAAGCTCTCATTGTACTCGGACCAGCCGACGAGGCCGTCATCCGTCGTCACCTTGAGGAAGGAGAACAGGCGCCAGCCCGCATCCGCGCGCAGCGTCTCGACCCGGGCGATCTTCATCGCTTCCTCCGCTTCCTCACCCGGCACAAGCGAAGCATGGCAGCGGCGCCTCCACAAGACGGCGGGACGCGGCTAGCCTCCCTGCATCGAGGGAGGATGCGATGAGCAAGCTCACGGGGAAGATCGCCTGGGTGACCGGGGCCGGCAGCGGCATCGGCGAAGCGGTGGCGGAGCGCTTCGCGGCGGAGGGTGCCGCCGTCGTCATCACCGGCCGGCGGAGGGAGAGGCTGGAGGAGGTTGCCGGGCGGATCCGCGCCGCGGGCGGGACGGCGCATGTGCAGCCGGCCGACCTGATGAAATCGGCCGAGGTGCAGCGCGTGGCCGACTGGGTCGGCGCCGAGGTCGGGCGGCTCGACCTGCTGGTGAGCAATGCCGGGCTCAACATCACCGAGCGGGGCTGGGACCGCATCAGCCCCGAGGGGATCGACGAGCTGATCCAGGGCAACCTCGCCTCCGCCTTCTATGTCGCGCGGGCGGTGCTGCCGATCATGCGGAAGCAGGGTGGCGGGGTGATGATCCACACCGCCTCCATGGCCGGGCGGCATGTCGGAGTGATGAGCGGCGGCGGCTACTCGGCGGCGAAGCACGGCGTCGTCGCCATGAGCCACAGCATCAACATGGAGGAATGCGTCAACGGCATCCGCTCCACCGCCTTCTGCCCCGGCGAGGTGAATACCGAGATCCTGAAGAAGCGGCCGAACCCGCTGAGCCAGGAGCAGCTCGACCAGATGCTGCAGCCGGCGGATTGCGCCGAGTTGCTGCTCTATGTGGCAACGCTGCCGCCGCATGTGACGATGAACGAGGTCTGGCTCACCCCGACCCACAACCGCGGCTATGTCGCGGCCCTGGGCCGGAAGCTGTGAGCAAGGTCGGCAAAGGCTGGAGCGGCCGAAGCCGTTGCACCACGCGACCCAGCACCAAGCCGGCCCCGGTCCACGGCTGATCGCGGACCAGGGCTGGGCGGCTACTCCTTCACCGCACCGGTGAGGGAGGAGACGTAGTAGTCGACGAAGAAGGAATAGAAGATGGCGACCGGCAGCGAGCCGAGCAGGCTGCCCGCCATCAGCGCGCCCCATTGGTAGACGTCACCCGAGACCAGCTCGGTCAGGATGGCGACGGGGACGGTCTTGTTCTCGCTGCTCTGGATGAAGGCGAGCGCATAGATGAACTCGTTCCAGGACAGCGTGAAGCTGAAGATGCCGGCCGAGATCAGCCCCGGCACCGCCAGCGGCAGGGTGATCTGGCGGAGGATCTGCAGCCGCGTCGCCCCATCGATGAGGGCGCACTCCTCGAGCTCATAGGGGATCGACTTGAAGTAGCCGATCAGCAGCCAGGTGCAGAAGGGCACGAGGAAGGTCGGGTAGGTGAGGATCAGCGCCAGCGGGCTGTCGAAGAGGCCGAGGCGGAAGACCATCGTCGCCAGCGGGATGAAGAGGATGGAGGGTGGGACGAGATAGGCGAGGTAGATCGCCAGCCCGACATATTGGCTGCCCTTGAAGCGCAGCCGCTGGATCGCATAGGCCGCGAGCGTGGAGGAGAAGAGCGAGAGGAAGGTCGCGCAGACCGCGACCGTCATCGTCGTCACCAGCCAATGCGGATAGGCCGTGTTGAACAGCAGGTGCTTGATGTGGTCCAGCGTCGGCGAGCCGATCCAGAACGGGTTGTAGGTCTTGTAGTCGAAGAGCTCGGCATTCGGCTTGAACGCCGTCACCGTCATCCAATAGAACGGAAACAGCAGGATGATGACGAAGCAGGCGAGCGGCAGGTAGAGCGTCACCATCCGGCGCGCCTTGCTGTCCCAGGCCATCGCCTCCGGCTGGGCGGTGGCGGCGTTGCTCTGCGTGGCCTCGGGCAGTACCGCGGCGTCAGTCATTGCCTTCTCCTTGCTGCCACTTGCGCCGGGCCAGGCCGAAATAGCTGAAGAGCGTTGCGAAGACGAGGAAGGGGATCATCGACACGGCGATCGCCGCGCCCTCGCCGAGCTGCCCGCCGGGAATGCCGCGCTGGAAGGCGAGCGTCGCCAGCAGATGCGTCGAGTTCACCGGCCCGCCGCGGGTGATGGCGTAGACCAGCTGGAAGTCGGTGAAGGTGAAGATGATGCTGAAGGTCATGACGATGGCCAGGATCGGCATCAGCATCGGGAAGGTGATGTAGCGGAAGCGCTGCCATCCGGTGGAGCCGTCGAGCAGCGCTGCCTCGTAGAGTGAGGGCGAGATGGTCTGCAGCCCCGCCAGCAGCGAGATGGCGACGAAGGGGATGCCGCGCCAGATATTCGCCGCGATCAGCGAGAAGCGCGCCGGCCAGGCGCTGCCGAGGAAGTCGATGTAGTGGTCGAGCACGCCGAGCTTGTCGACCAGCAGGAAGGAGATGATCGAGAATTGCGGGTCGTAGATCCACCAGAAGGCGATGGCGGACAGCACCGTTGGCACGATCCAGGGCAGCAGGATGATGGCGCGGAGCAGCGACTTGAAGGGCAGGTGGTTGTTCAGCAGCAGCGCCAGCCAAAGGCCGAGGGCGAACTTACCGATCGTCGCGATGCCGGTATAGAACACGCTGTAGAAGACGGCGTTCCACCACAACGGGTCTTCCAGCAGGTACTGGAAGTTCTCGAGCCCCACCCAGTAGCCGCTGCGGCCGATGGTGGTGTCGGTGAAGGCGAGCCAGATGCCGAGGCCGAGCGGATAGGTGAGGAAGACCAGCAGCAGCCCCGCCGCCGGCAGCAGGCAGGCGAAGGCGAGGAAGGGTTTCCAGTCGAAGAGCCTGACCAGCCAATTCGGCTGCTGGTTCGGCCGGGTCCAGACCTGGGCGGTGGTGGCGGACATGCTTGGCTCCCCGATCGGGGGCGGCGCCGGTATGGCGCCGCCCGCGCGGCTCAGCGGCGGAAGTAGCGACGGGCGCGGCGCTCGGCCTCGCGCGCCGCGGCTTCGGGCGTCGACTGGCCCGAGGCGACGGCGGCGCACATCTGCACCATCACATAGTCGGCGGTCGCGGCGCCCGTCGCTTCCGACAGCGGTCCCTTGTAGCCGTTGTAGAAGGAGCTGCGCATCGTGTCCTTGAACAGCGCGACCTTCGGGTCGCTGGTCCAGACCGCACTCGCATCGTAATTTGCCAGCGGATGCGCCCAATAGCCCAGGTTGGCGTTCAGCCACGGGTCGTACTGGTCCCGCTCCAACATGAATTGCAGGAAGGCCTTGGAGGCGTTCGGGTAGCGGCTGTGCTTGAACAGCATGGCGTTCAGCGTCAGGCCGGACATGGGCGACTCGCTCAGGATGCCCTTCGGCAGCACCTGATGCTCGCTGTCCTCGGCGATCGCGGCGGTGGCCGGGTCGTTTTTCACGCTGAAATAGAGCGAGACGCCGTTCGCCGTCATCCAGCATTCGCTCGCCGCATAGGCGCGGTTGTTGCTGATATCGCCCCAGGAGAGTGTGCCCGGCAGGAAGGTTGGGTACAGCTCCTTCAGGTAGTTCAGCGCGCTGAGTGTCTCCTTGCTGTTGATGGCGACCTTGCCCTCCTCGTCGACGAGGTAGCCGCCATGCGACCAGACCAGCCAGTTGGCGAAGCCGTTGCCGTCGCCCACCGCATTGCCGAGGGCGAAGCCGGCCGGCTTGTTCGCCGCCTTCAGCTTCTTGCAGAGGTCGAGATAGGCGGCGTGGTCGTCCGGCACGCGGTCGAAGCCGGCGGCCGTCACCGCTGACTTGCGGTAGATGGTGGGGCCCGCCGTCGCGCCGAAGGGCAGGCCGATCCAGCTGTTGCTGGCATTCTTCTTGCCGTAGCGCTGCGCCAGCCTCAGCCAGCCGCCATAGCGCTTGCCGAGATAGTCGGCGACGTCGGTCAGCTCGACCAGCTTGTCGACATAGATATGCGGCGCGTCGCCGAAGCCGATGATCATGTCCGGCCCGGCGCCGGTATTGGCCGTCACTGCCGTCTGCTGGGTGATGTCCTCCCAGCCGACGAAGTCGACGCGGACCTGCACGCCGGTCTTCTGGGTGAACTTCGCGGCGTTGGCGCGGAACACCTCCTCATCCGGCTGGACGAAGCGGACGGGGCGCAGCATGCGGAGCGTGGCGCCGCTCTCGATCGGCAGGTTCGGCTCCGGCACCTCGGCGGCCTGGATCTGCGTTTGGGCGGAGGCGCGGAAGGCGGCGAGGGCGGCAGCCGAAAGCCCGAGCTTCAGCGCGGCGCGCCGGTGGATGATGTGCATTCCCTTTGTTTTCCCCGTGGTCTTGTTGGTTATGCGGCAAGCCGCCGGCCGGAGCCGGCTTCGAAAAGGTGCACCAGCCCCATCTCGGGCATGATGCGGATGGTCTCGCCGGGGCGCGCGGTGACGCGCTCGCGGAAGGCGCAGGTGAGCGGCGTCTCGCCGATGCGGGCGATGACCTGCGTCTCGGAGCCGGTCGGCTCCACCAAGACGACGGTGGCCGGGATGCCGTCCTCGCGCAGCTGGATATGCTCGGGGCGGATGCCGTAGATGCCCGCCTCGCCGCGCAGGCTCCCCGGCAGCGGCAGCACGGCGCCGCCCTCGGCCTGGAAGCCGCCTTCGCCGAGGCCGCCCTTCACCAGGTTCATCGCCGGCGAGCCGATGAAGCCGGCGACGAAGAGGTTGGCGGGGCGGTCATAGAGTTCGAGCGGCGGGCCGGCCTGCTCCACATTCCCGCCATTCATGACGACGATCTTGTCGGCCATGGTCATGGCCTCGATCTGGTCGTGGGTGACGTAGACGGTGGTGACGCGCAGCCGCTGGTGCAGCTCCTTGATCTCGGCGCGCATCTGCACGCGCAGCTTGGCGTCGAGGTTGGAGAGCGGCTCGTCGAAGAGGAAGACCTGCGGGTTGCGGACGATGGCGCGGCCCATCGCCACGCGCTGCCGCTGGCCGCCCGAAAGCTGGCGCGGGTAGCGCTGCAGCAGCGCCTCCAGCCCAAGAATCTTCGCCGCCCGGCCGACCTCCTGCTCCATCACCTCCTTCGGCGCCTTGGCCAGCTTCATGGAGAAGGCCATGTTGTCGAAGACGGTCATGTGCGGGTAGAGCGCGTAGTTCTGGAACACCATGGCGATGTCCCGGTCCTTCGGCGGCACGTTGTTCACCACGCGCGGGCCGATGGCGATCTCCCCGCTGGTGATGTTTTCGAGGCCCGCCAGCATGCGCAGCAGGGTCGACTTGCCGCAGCCCGAGGGCCCGACCAGCACCACGAATTCCCCATCCGCGATATCGACGTTGACGCCGTGCAGCACCTGCACGGGGCCGAAGGCTTTCCGGACATTGCGGATCTCGACGGTGGCCATTGGTCCTCCCTGGTGGGCGCGGCGGTTCTTGTTCAGGCAAAGCGGGAGACCTGCGTCTCCTTGGAGGTGATGAACTCCAGCAG
The DNA here is from genome assembly GCF_059504005.1 of Belnapia sp. NCBI lineage: Bacteria > Pseudomonadati > Pseudomonadota > Alphaproteobacteria > Acetobacterales > Roseomonadaceae > Belnapia > Belnapia sp. Next base: position 24,593 of record NZ_JCACHU010000147.1, read on the forward strand.
CGCGGGGATGCCCTGCTGCGTCTTCTCGATGCCGCGCCGGATGGCGGGCACGATCTCGGCCGGCTCGGTGACGCGCTCGCCGTGCCCGCCGAAGGCACGGGCCATTGCCGCATAGTCGCCGGAGATGTCGGTGCTGCGGTACCGCTCCGTGCTGATCGGCATGACCTTCAGCTCGATCGCCATGGAGAAATTGTTCAGCAGCACGGACATGATGGGGATGCGTTCGCGCACGCAGGTCTCGAAATCCATGCCCGTAAAGCCGATGGCGGCATCGCCCCAGACATTGATGCAGAGCTTCTCCGGCGCCGCCAGCTTCGCCCCCATGGCGAGGCCGAGCCCGTAGCCGAGCTGCGTCGTCTTGCCCCAGCCGAGATAGGAAAGCGGCGTGGTCGAGCGCCAGAAGGGCGAGAGCTGGTCCCGCGGGCTGCCGGCATCATGGGTGATGATGGTGTTGTCGCGGTCGACCGTGTGCTGCAGGTCCCAGAGGACGCGATAGGGGTTCAGCGGTGCTTCGTTATGCATCAGCTTCGGCATCCATTCGGCGAGCCAGGGCTCGCGGACGGACTGGATCTCGGCCGCAACCGGCGCCTGGTCGCGCGGCGCATGGGCGGCGAGTTCGGCGAGCAGCGCATCGAGCGTCAGCGCCGCGTCGCCGATGAGGCCGATCTCCGCCTGCACATCCTTGTTCAGGTGCATCGGGTCCAGCGTCGCATGGATGATGCGCGGGCCGCGCGGGATGCGGACGCCGAAATTGGTCTCGGTGAAGGAGCAGCCGATGCCGAGGATGACATCCGCCTGGTCGAGGAAGTGGCGCACCGGCCGCGGCACGGCGAGGCCGCCGGAGCCGAGGCTCAGCGGGTGGTCCTCGTTGAAGGAGGACTTGCCGCCGAGGCTCGTCGTCACCGGCGCCGCCAGCAGCTCGGCCAGCGCCTGCAGCTGCGGCCAGGCGCGGGCCCAATGCACGCCCGTGCCGGCATAGATCACCGGCCGCTTCGCATCGGCTAGCATGCGTGCGGCGCGCTTCACATCGGCCGGGTCGGGCCCGTAGCGCGTCGCCAGCACCGGCTGGTAGTCGAGGGGCTCCGGCACCTCCTCGTTCCACATGTCGGTCGGGATCTCGACCAGCACCGGCCCGCCGCGGCCGTTGCGCAGCCTGCTGAAGGCGCGGCGGAGGATGTTCGGCACCTCGGCGGCGAGGGTGATCGGCTCGGCGCTCTTGGTGATACCGCGCATCGCGGCGGTCGAGTTGAAATTAGGGTCGACATGGGCGAGGCGCCGCGGATAGCCCATGGGCAGCACCAGGATCGGCACGCTCTCGCCATAGGCCTGGGCGACGCCGCCATAGGCATTCTCGCTGCCCGGCCCGTGCTGCATGCAGAAGGCGCCGAGCTTGCGGCCGGAAGTGACGCGCGAGATGGCATCCGCCATGTGCAGGCCGATCCGCTCCTGCCGGACCATGACGGGGCGGATGTCCCGGGCGGCGGCGTGCTCGATGAGATGGTTCACCGGGTAGCCGGTGAGGATCTCGATCCCCTCGCGCCTCATGATCTCTGCGATCGCGTCGCCGAGCTTCATTGGGTCATCCTCCCCGAGATGGGCGTTCAGCCCTTATGGCGGCGCCGGCATCCGACCCCGCTTTCGTTCTCCGGGCGGCAGCCTAGCCCCCGCCGGGCCGGATGCGCAACCGGGCCTCCGGGGCTTGTGCGGGGTGGTTTCCGCGCCGCGGAATCGCGGCATACTCGGGGGTCACATCCCGTCGAGGAGGACGAGGCATGCCGCAGCCGATCACCGATGCCGAGCTGGAGGCGATGCTCGCACGCGCCGGCATCCCGCTCAGCCCGGAGCAACGGATGGGCATTCTACCGGCGCTGCCGGGGCTGGCGGCCATGCAGGCGCTGATCCGCTCGCCCCTGCCGGAGGCGGAGGCCGAGCCGGCGACGACCTTCGCCGCGGGGACGGGCCGGTGATCCCCAGCATCGCCGAGGCGGCGGCGCTGATCGCCGCGCGCAAACTCTCGCCGGTGGAGCTGGCGGAGGCCTGCCTCGCGCGCGTGGAGCGGCTCGAGGGGCAGCTCCATGCCTTCATCCGGCCGATGCCGGAGGAGGCGCGGGCGGCGGCGCGGGCGGCCGAGGCCCGGATCATGCGCGACGGGCCGCGCGGGCCGCTGGACGGCATCCCCTTCGCGCACAAGGACATCTACGGCACGGCTGGCATCCCGACGACGGCGCATTCGCGGGTGCTGCAGGATCATGTGCCCGGCGCCGATGCGACGACGGTCGCCAAGCTGGCGGCGGCGGGCATCGTCCCCTTCGGCAAGCTGGCGACGCATGAATTCGCCTTCGGCGGCCCCAGCTTCGACCTGCCCTGGCCCCCGGCGCGCAACCCGTGGAACACCGCGCACTTCACCGCCGGCTCCTCGAGCGGCACTGGGGCGGCGGTGGCCGCGGGGATGGTGCTGGGCGGGACGGGGTCGGATACCGGCGGCTCGATCCGCGGGCCGGCGGCGCTCTGCGGCATCACCGGGATCAAGCCAACCTACGGGCTCTGCTCCCGCGCCGGCATCCTGCCGCTGGCGCAGAGCCTCGACCATGCCGGGCCGATGGCCTGGACTGTGGAGGATTGCGCCATCCTGCTCCAGGCCATGGCCGGCCACGACCCGGCCGACCCGGCCAGCGCCGACCGGCCGGTGCCGCACTTCCGTGGCGAGCTCGGCCGCGGCGTGAGGGGGCTGCGCGTCGGCGTCATCCGGCACTTCCACGAGGCGGACCTCCCGGTGAGCCCGGCGACGCTGGCCGGCATCGAGGGCGCGGCCGCCTTCTTCCGCGCCGAGGGGGCGGAGGTGGGGGACGTGACGCTGCCCTCGCTCGCCGAGTTCAATGCCTGCGGCTGGATCATCCTGCTGGCCGAGGCCTTCGCCGTGCACGAGACCTGGATGCGGCGGGACCCGAACCTCTATGGCGAGCTGCTGCGCGACCGCCTGGTGCTGGGCGGGCTGCTCTCGGGCGCCGACTACCTGCAAGCGCAGAAGCGGCGGCGCGCGCTGGTCGCGGCGACCGAGGCGGCCGCGGCAGGGTGCGACCTGCTGCTGACCGCGGCCGCGCAGGGCGAGGCGCCGCGGATCGAGGAGGTGCCGAAATGGGGTTTCCTCGAGCGGCCCAATTTCACCATCCCCTTCAACGTCACCGGCTGGCCCGGCATCGCCGTGCCGGCCGGCTTCGGCGAGGGCGGCCTGCCGGTCGCCCTCCAGCTGGTGGCCAAGCCTTTCGCCGAGCCGCTGCTCTTCCGCGCCGCCCATGCCTATGAGGCGGCCCATGCCTGGCGTGCGACGCGCCCCGCCCTGGCCGCGTGACCCGGACGGAGGGGGAATGGGAGGCCTGGATGGCGGCGGCGCAGGCTGGCGACGCCGCCGCCTATGACCGGCTGCTGCGGGCGGCACTGCCGCTGCTGCGGGCGGTGGCGCGCCGGCGCATCGCCAACCCGGCAGAGGCGGAGGATGCGGTGCAGGACGCGCTGCTCACCATCCACCGGCTCCGCCACGCCTACGAGCCGGCGCGGCCGATCCGGCCCTGGCTGGTCGCCATCTGCGAGCGGCGGGCGATCGACCGGCTGCGCCGGCAGGGGCGCCGCGGCGGGCGCGAGGCGCCGCTCGAGGATTTCGAGGAAACCTTGGCGGCCCCTGCGGCGAACCGTGGGGAGGAACGAGTGGCTTCGACCGAATTGCGGGCCGCGGTCGCCGAGCTGAGCCCGGCGCAGCGGACGGCGCTCCGCCTCGCCAAGCTGGAGGACCTGTCGCTGGCCGAGGCCAGCGCCCGGTCCGGCATGTCCGTCGGCGCACTGAAGGTGGCGACGCATCGGGCGATGAAGGTCCTGCGGCGGCGTCTGGGCGTGGAGGAATAGGTGCGGAGCGAGGAGCTGATCGGCGAGCTGGCGGCCGGGCTGCGGCCGGTGCGGCGGATGGCCTCGCCCGCGCGGCAGGCGGCACTCTGGCTTGGCCTGGCGGCCGGGGCGGTCACGCTTGCTGTGCTGGTGAATGGGCTGCGGCACGACCTGCATGAGCGGATGCTGATGCCGCAGGAGGTCGGGCAATGGCTCGCTTCCGTGCTCGCCGGCATGCTGGCGGCGGTGGCGGCGGCGATGCTGGCCCGGCCGGACCGAAGCTGGCGCTGGGTGCTGCTGCCGGTGCCGGCGCTGCTCGCCTGGCTCGGCAGCCTCGGCTGGGGGTGCCTGGCGGATCTTGAGCGGCTTGGGCCCATGTCCGGGCAGATCGGGACGAGCTGGGGCTGCCTGCGCTTCATCCTGGCGCTCGGGCTACCGCTGGCCGCGGCGCAGTTCTGGCTGCTGCGGCATGCCGGGCCGGTGCGGCCGGTGCCGGTGCTGCTGCTGGGCGGCCTCGCCTCGGCCGCGCTCTGCTCGGCGGGGCTCAGCCTCTTCCACCACCTGGATGCGGCGGTGATGGTGCTGCTCTGGCATGGCGGGGCCATGCTGCTGCTGGTGCTGGCGGGGGCCTTGCTGGGGCGCCCGCTCTTCATACGGCATCAGGCCTAGGGCACGATCCGCGGTCGCAGGATCACGGGTCATGCGTGAGCGTGTTGTCGTGTCGCATGCTTCAGGCTTCCGGCGATGATGCGCAAGAGGAGGTCCGCTGCCGGCAGGACGCTGTCGACCACGCCTTTGAGCCGGACGCCGTCGCCATGGCCGAGCTCGATCACGGCGCGGTCGTCGCCGCCATGGGGGCTGGCATGGCTGGCGATGGCCGCCCTCCGCAGCATCGGCGGCCGTGGGGCCTGGCGGCCATAGGTGCCCGTCCCGACGGGCGAGCGGCCGAGGGCCGAGCGGGCCGGTCCTGGGAGAAGCGGGGGTTTTGCGTCGGCAGGGCCCCGCGGTCCGGCCTCCGGCTTGACGCCCCTCCGCCCTCGGCCATCCAATCCCGCCACGAGCCCGCGACAGGGCCACAGGGGGAAGCACCATGCCGGACCATGCCAGCGCCGCGAACGCCACCGTCGCCCTGCGCCTTGCGGAGGCCTTCGCCCGGCATGGGGTGACTCTGACTTTCGGCCAGAGCCTGCCTTCCGCATTCCACCTGGCCGCGCCGCATGCGGGCATCGACCAGAAGGTCTATCGCCAGGAGAATGCCGGCGGCGCCATGGCGGATGGCTATGCGCGGATCGCCCGCAAGGTCGGCGTCGTCACTGCGCAGAACGGGCCGGCCGCGACCCTGCTGGTGGCGCCGCTGGCTGAGGCGCTGAAGGCCAGCATCCCTATCCTCGCCCTGGTGCAGGAGGTGACGCGGGATGCGACGGACCGCAACGCCTTCCAGGAGCTCGACCACATGAACCTCTTCGCCCCGGTGGCGAAGTGGGTCCGCCGCCTCGACCGGGCGGACCGGCTGGACGACTATGTCGACATGGCCTTCACCGCCGCCTGCTCCGGCCGGCCGGGGCCGGCGGTGCTGCTGGTGCCGGCCGATCTGCTGACCGAGGCGGCGCCGCTCGCCTCGCTGCGCCCGCGCCGCCTCTCGCTCGGCGAGGTGCCGCTCGACCGCAGCCTCGCCGACCCGGCGGCCATCGCTGCGGCGGCGGAGGCGCTGGCGATGGCCCGGCATCCGCTGGTGGTCGCGGGGGGCGGGATGCATCTCTCCGGCGCGGCGGCGGAGCTGGCGGCGCTGCAGGAACGGGCGCACCTGCCGGTCGCCACCACCGTCATGGGCAAGGGCGCGGCGGACGAGACCTATCCGCTGACGCTCGGCATCATCGGCTACGTCATGGGGCAGGGCGCGCGGACGGCGGCGCTCCGCCCGATGGTGGAGCGGGCCGACCTAGTGCTGCTGGTCGGCAGCAGGACGAACCAGAACGGCACGGATAGCTGGACACTCTTCGGCCCGGAGACGCGCTTCATCCACCTCGATGCCGATCCGATGGAGGTCGGGCGCAACTACGAGGCGATGCGGCTGGTGGGCGACGCCAAGCTCACCCTCGCCGCGCTGACCGAGGCGCTGGAGAGGCGCGACCTCTCCGCCCGCGCCGCCGCCCGGCCGGTGATCGAGGCGGAGATCGCCGGGGCGGTCGCGGACTGGCGCCGCACCATCGACGGCGTCATCACGCGCGACGCCGCGCCCTGCCGGCCGGAGCGGCTGATGGCGGAGCTCGACCGGCTGATCGCGCCGGAGGACATCGTCGTCGCCGATGCCTCCTACTCCTCCATCTGGATCGCCAACTACCTGACGGCGCGGCGGCCGGGGCAGCGCTTCCTGACGCCGCGCGGCATCGCCGGCCTGGGCTGGGGGCTGCCGATGGCGATCGGCGCGCAGATCGCGGCGCCCGAGGCGCGCGTCGTCTGCCTCTGCGGCGATGGCGGCTTCGCCCATAGCTGGGCGGAGCTCGAGACGCTGCGGCGGATGGAGCTGCCGATCGTCACCCTGGTGCTGAACAACGGCATCCTCGGCTACCAGAAGCATGCCGAGGAGGTGAAATTCGGCGAGCATACCAAGGCCGTCTTCTTCGCTTCGGTCGACCATGCCGCCATCGCCCGCGCCTGCGGGGTGGAAGGCCGGCAGGTCGCGCGGGGCGGCGAGATCGGCCCGGCGCTGGCTGAGGCGCTGGCGGCGCGGCGGCCGGTGCTGCTCGATGTCCTCACCGACCCGGATGCGAAGCCGCCCATTTCCTTCTATGCCGGCCACTATCCGGAGCCCTTCTGATGCTGGCGCTGCGCAAGGCAGGGGCCGGCTTCGGCCTCGAATTCCAGGAGGTGCCGGAGGCGCCGCCGCCGGGCCCCGGCGAGGTGGTGGTCGAGGTCGAGGCGGCCGGCATCTGCGGCTCCGACGTCCATGCCTATGAGTGGACGGGGGGCTACGAGTTCATGACCCCGCACATGCCGCTCACCCTCGGCCATGAATTCGCGGGGCAGGTGGTGCGGGCCGGCACCGGCTCCGGCTGGGCGGAGGGGGTGCGGGTCGCCGTCATCCCCTTTGTCGCCTGCGGCCATTGCGCCGCTTGCCAGGCGAACGACGCCCGCAACTGCACCCGGCGCGAGGGCATCGGGCTGACGCGCGATGGCGGCTTCGCCCGTACCGTCCGCATCCCCGCCCGGTGCTGCGTCGCGGTGCCCGATGAGGTGGATGCGGAGCTGGCCGCGCTGGCCGAGCCGCTCGGCGTCGGCGCCGAGGCGGTGCTGACCGGCGAAGTCGGGCTCGGCGAGACGGTGCTGGTGCTGGGGCCGGGGACCATCGGCCAGGCGATCGCGCTGATGGCGCGGCGGGCCGGCGCGGCGCGGGTGATCGTCGCCGGACGGGCGGATGGGCCGCGCTTCGCGGTGCTCCATGCGCTCGGCTTCACCGAGACGGTCGATGTAGCGGAGGCGCCGCTGGCGGAGCAGGTGATGGCGCTGACCGGCGGCCGCCCCGTCGATGTGGTACTGGAGGCGACGGGCGTGCCGGCGAGCCTCAACGAGGGGCTGTCGGTGCTGCGGAAAGGGGGCGTGATCGTTGCCGCCGGCATCCATGCCGGGGCGCTGACCCTGCCGCTGACGGAATTCGTCCGCATGCGCCACCAGCTCCGCGCCACCCATGGCGCCGCGCGGCAGACCTGGGACCGGGTGATGGCGCATCTCGCCGCCGAGCCGGAGGCCTTCCGCCCGATGATCACCCATCGCCTCCCGCTGGAGCGCGGGATCGAGGGCTTCGAGCTCGCCCAGCAGCGGGCGGCCAGCAAGGTGATCCTCGCGCCATGAGCAACGGGGACAAGGTGGCGCTGGTCACCGGCGCGGCGCGCGGCATCGGCGCGGCCATCGCCCACAAGCTGGCGGCGCTCGGCCACCCGGTGGTCGTCGCCGATGTGCTGGAGGAGCGGGAGGCGGTGGCCGGGGCCATCGGCGCGGCGGGCGGCCAGGCGCGGGCCATCGCCCTTGACGTGGCGGACGAGGCGGCCGCCGCCGGCCTGCCCGCGGCGCTCGGCGACTGGTGGGAGCGGCTCGGCATCCTCGTCAACAATGCGGGCATCTCGCCCAAGGGGCCAGACGGCCGCGCGCGGCCCATCCGCGAGATGCCGGCCGAGGAGTGGCGGCGGGTGCTGGCCGTGAACCTCACCGGCGCCTTCCTCGTCTCCCAGGCCTGCCTGCCGCCGCTGCGGGCCCGGCGCTGGGGGCGGATCATCATGCTGACCAGTCAGGCGGCGCGGGCCAGGAGCCAGATCGCCGGCGCCCACTACACCGCGGCCAAGTCCGGGCTGATGGGCTTCGCGCGCAGCCTCGCGACCGAGCTGGGCCCGGATGGAATCACGGTGAACAGCATCGCCCCGGGCCGCATCGACACGCCGATGGCCCGCGGCACCACCGATGCCGCGAATGCCGCCTTCGCCGCCAATATCCCGCTCGGTCGACTGGGGACGCCGGAGGATGTGGCGGAAGTGGCGGCTTTCCTCGCCTCCGAGGCGGCCGGCTACCTGACTGGCGCGACCATCGATGTCGGCGGCGGCAGCTACATGCCGTAACCGGCGCCTTCCTTGACACCCCACCCCCCGGCAGGCTTCATCCCCGCCGCCTGATGCCGTATCCCCAGCTTCCGGGGACCCGACCCGCGGGCGAACCCCCTCCTGCACCGATGGGTCAGAGCTTGAGCACCTCCATGGCGAAGAAGAAGAGCGGCGGCTGGCTTGAGAGCATCAAGACCGTCGTCTATGCCGGGCTGATCGCCGTCGGCATCCGTACCGTCGCCTTCGAGCCGTTCAACATTCCCTCCGGCTCCATGATCCCGACGCTGCTGGTGGGCGACTACCTCTTCGTCTCGAAGTATTCCTACGGCTATTCGCGCTATTCGATGCCCTTCGGCCCGAACCTGTTCCAGGGCCGCATCTTCGGCAGCCTGCCGGCGCGGGGCGACGTCGCCGTCTTCAAGCTGCCGCGCGATACCAGCCAGGACTACATCAAGCGCATCATCGGCCTGCCCGGCGACCGCATCCAGGTGAGGGCCGGCCTGCTCTACATCAACGGCACCGCCGTCAAGCGCGAGGCGGTCGGGCCCTATGTGGTCGAGGGCGACGGGCCGCGGATGACGGTGCGCCTCTACCGCGAGACCCTGCCGGGCGCGGCGGGCGGGCCGGAGCGGACGCACCCGATCATCGAGCAGTCGGATGACGGGCCGCTCGACAACACCACCGAGTACCGTGTGCCCGAGGGCCATGTCTTCGCCATGGGCGACAACCGCGACAACAGCCTGGACAGCCGGGTGCAGAATGCGGTCGGCTTCATCCCGGTCGACAACCTGGTCGGCCGCGCGGAATTCATCTTCTTCTCGGTCGACGGCTCCGCCGCCTGGTGGGAGGTTTGGGCATGGCCCTTCGCTATCCGCTGGTCCAGGCTGATCTCCGCGGTCCGCTGATCGCATGACGACGGGGGGGGACCTCACGGCCTTCGCCCTCCGGCTCGGCCATCAATTTGCCCGGCCGGCGCTGCTGACCCAGGCGCTCACCCATCGCTCCGCCGCCGACCCGAAGCGCGCCCAGCTCGACAGCAACGAGCGGTTGGAATTCCTCGGCGACCGGGTACTGGCCCTGCTGATCGCCGAATGGCTCTCCGAGCGCTTCCCCGAGGAGCGCGAGGGCGACCTCGGCAAGCGGCTCGGCGTGCTGGTGGCGCGCGACACGCTGACCCGCATCGCTGAGGGGCTCGGCCTCGCCGGCGTGCTCCGGGTGCCGCAATCGGAGGGGCGGGCCGGCCTGCGCGAGCGGGCCAATGTGCTGGCCGATGCGATGGAGGCGCTGCTCGGCGCGCTCTACCTCGATGGCGGGCTGCCCGTGGCGCGCGCCCTGGTGCGGCGGGAATGGGAGGCGCAGATGGGCGCCGACCCGCGCCCGCCCATGTCGGCCAAGAGCCGGCTGCAGGAATACACGCTCGGGCGGGGGCTCGGCCTGCCGGAATACCGGCTGGTCTCCTCGACCGGCCCGTCGCACCAGCCGATCTTCGTCGTCGCGGTGAGCGCGGCGGGGCGGGAGGCCGAGGGGATGGGGGAGTCGAAGCGCGCGGCGGAGCAGGTGGCGGCCGAGGCCTGGCTCGCCCAATTGGAGCAGGAATGAGCGAGAGCGTGCAGGAGGGGCCCCGCTGCGGCCTGGTGGCCGTGGTCGGCGCGCCGAATGCCGGCAAGTCGACGCTGGTGAATGCGCTGGCCGGGGCCAAGGTCACCATCGTCTCGCCGAAGCCGCAGACCACGCGCTTCCGCATCCGCGCGGTGGTGATGCACCGGGGCGCACAGATCGTCCTGGTCGACACGCCGGGCATCTTCGCCCCGAGGCGGCGGCTGGACCGGGCGATGGTCGCCGCCGCCTGGGGCGGGGCGCAGGATGCCGACCGCACGCTGCTGATCGTCGATGCGCGCGCCGGCCTGACGGATGCCGTCCGCGCCATCGTCGAGCGGCTGGCCAGAGACCGGCGGCCGATTTGGCTGGCCCTCAACAAGGTGGACCTGATCGACCCGCCGCGGCTGTTGCCGCTCGCGCAGGAGCTGAACGCGCTGCTCGCGGTCGAGGAGACCTTCATGATCTCGGCCGAGAAGGCGAGGGGGCTCGACCGCCTGCTCGACCGCCTGGCCGAGGCCATGCCGCCCGGCCCCTACCTCTTCCCGGAGGACGAACTCTCCGACCTGCCCAACCGCATGCTGGTCGCCGAGATCGTCCGCGAGCAGATCCTCCGCCAGACCCATGAGGAGGTGCCGCACCATGCGACGGTCGAGACCGAGAACTGGCAGGAGCGGAAGGATGGCAGCGTCCGGGTTGACTGCACCGTCTATGTCGGCCGAGCGACGCAGAAGGCAATCCTGATCGGCGATGGCGGGGCGCGCATCAAGGCGATCGGCCAGAGCGCGCGGCGCGAGCTGGAGGGGCTGCTGGAGCGGCGGGTCCATCTCTTCCTCAACGTGAAGGACCGGCCGGGCTGGGACGAGGAGCGTGGGCGGCTGCGGGCGCTGGGCCTGGAGGATGATGGCTAGAGCAAACTCCGATCGGATGGAGTCATCCGATCGGAGTAAGTTGCTCGCCAGAACAACAGCCTGGAGCGAGTTCCGTGAGCCGGCGCGAACGGAGCGCGCTCCAGGCTTCGCAAGGCGGCGAAGCATGGCACCGGCGGGGACGGGCAGGGTGTGCCAGCCGCCCTTGGAGAAGACCTGATGTCGCTCGCCGCCACGCCCGCCATCCCGCAGGAGCCGTCCTTCTTCGGCTGGCGCGTGGCCTGGGCGGCCTTCACCGTCGCGGTCTTCGGCTGGGGGATGAGCTTCTACGGGCCGCCGATCTTCCTGCATGCCATCCAGGCAAAGCGGGGCTGGTCGGTGGCGCTGGTCTCGGCCGCCGTGACCAGCCATTTCCTTCTGGGCGCCGTCGTCGTCGCCAACCTGGCCGCGCTGCACGGGCGCTTCGGCATCGTCGCGGTGACGCGGGTGGCGGCGGTGGCGACCGCGCTCGGCTTCCTCGGCTGGGCGCTGGCGGCGGAGCCTTGGCAGCTCTTCGCCGCGACGCTGGTGAGCGGCTTCGGCTGGGCGGCAACCGGCGGCGCCGCGATCAATGCGATGGTCTCGCCCTGGTTCGCGCGGCGGCGCTCGGCCGCGCTGAGCCTGGCCTATAACGGGGCGAGTGTCGGCGGCATCCTGATGTCGCCGCTCTGGGTGGCGCTGATCGCGGCCTTCGGCTTCACGGGCGCCGCGGCGCTGGTGGGCGGGGCGATGGTGCTGGCGCTGTGGTGGCTGTCGGGGCGCTACTTCGCGCCGACGCCGGCCTCGCTCGGCCAGCGCCCGGATGGCGGGGCGGCGGGCCCCGTGGTGCCGGCCGGGCCGGCGATGCTGCCGGGCCAGGCCCTCTGGCGGGACCGGCGCTTCATTACTCTGGCGGTGGCGGCCTCGCTCGTCCTCTTCGCCCAGATCGGGCTGATCGCGCATCTCTTCTCGCTGCTGCTGCCGGCGATGGGGGCGCAGGGGGCGGGCTTCGCGGCCGGGCTGGCGACCGCCTGCGCCATCGCCGGGCGGACGGTGTTCGGCTGGCTGCTGCCGCCGGAGGCGGACCGCCGGCGGGTGGCGGCGGCGAATTCCGCGCTGCAGGTCGTGGGGTCGCTGGCGCTGCTGGCGGCAGGCGGGACGGCGGTGCCGCTGCTGCTGCTGGGAGTCGTGCTGTTCGGGCTCGGGCTCGGCAATGCCGCCTCGCTGCCGCCGCTGATCGCGCAGCAGGATTTCGCGCCCGCCGATACGGCGCGAGCGGTGGCGCTGGTCACGGCCTGCAACCAGGCGGTCTATGCCTTCGCCCCAGCCGCCTTCGGGCTGCTTCGGACGGTGGGGGACTCCTGGCTCTTCATCGCCGCGGCGGTGATCCAGCTCGCCGCGGCCTGGGTGGTGCTGATGGGGCGGCGGGCTAGATGACGCCCGCCTCGCGGAAGGCGGCGATCCGCGCCGGGTCGTAGCCCGCCGCCGCCAGTACCGCCTCGGCATCGGCGCCGAGCGCAGGCGCCGGCCGGTCCAGCCGCGCCGCGCCATGGGCGAGGCGGAAGCCGGTGGTGGCGAAGCGCAGCCGGCCCCAGGGCGTCTCCACCTCCTGCAGGGCGTCGCGGGCGCGGATCTGGCGATGGTCGATCACCTCGTCGACGCGCCAGATGCGGGCGCAGGGGGCGCCGGCCTCGTTCAGCCGCCGCTCCCACTCGGAGGCGTCGGCGGCGGTGAGCGCGCCCTCGATCACCTCCCGCAGCAGGGCGGCGTTCTCGAGGCGGAGGAACCAGTCGGCCAGGCGCGGCTCCTCCAGCGCCTCGGCGCGGCCGATGGCGCGCATGAGCGCCTCGTACTGCCGGTCGGTGTTGACGGCGAGGAGGAGGTGCCCGTCGCGGGCGCGGAAGAGGTTGGCCGTCGCGCGCCGGCTGACCGCCTGGTTGCCCCAGGGCTGCTGCCTGTGGCCGGCGACGGTCCAGTCCGCCACCTGGCCGCCGAGGAAGGCGAGGGTCGATTCCAGCATCGACACATCGACCCGCTGGCCCCAGCCGGTATGCGTCCGCTGGAACAGCGCCGAGGCGACGGCGAAGGCCGCCGTCATGCCGGAGAGCTGGTCGCAGACGGCGAAGCCGGCGCGCAGCGGCTCGCCGCCCGGATGGCCGGTCATCGCCATGATGCCGGACATGGCCTGGATGCGGCCGTCATAGCCCGCCTCCAGCCGGTCGGGCCCGGTCTGGCCGAAGGCGGAGACGCTGCAGAAGATGAGCCGCGGGTTGACCTCCGCCAGCGCCTCGTAGCCGATGCCGAGCCGGTCCATTACGCCGGGGCGGAAATTCTCCATCACCACATCCGCCTCGGCGGCGAGTCGGAGCAGGATCTCCCGCGCCTCCGGCCGCTGCAGGTCGAGGGTGAGGCTGCGCTTGTTGCCGTTCACCGCCTGCCAGGCGGGGGCCATGCCGCGCTCCGCCCAATCGCGGGCGAGCGGGGTGCGGCGCATGTCCTCGCCCTCGCGGCGCTCGACCTTCACCACATCGGCGCCGAGCAGGGCGAGCTGGTAGCTGGCGAAGGGGCCGGCCAAGACCTGCGTGAAGTCGAGGATGCGGACGCCCTCGAAGGGGCGCGCGCTCATGCCGCCTTCTCGCGCAGGTCGCGGGCGATGGCCTTCTGGCGGAGGAACTCCTCCTTACGTCGCGCCAGCTCCTCCGGCCCGATCTGCTCGAGGTTGAGGTAGTCGAGCTTCCACTCCCCCGTCTCGTCCCAGCGCTGCGGCGATTGCAGGGTGGTGCGGGGGGCGATGGCGGTCTCGAGCAGGCGCAGCGCAAGCTCCAGCGTCGCCGCCTGGCTCGCCGGGTCGTGCGGGCGGCCGGCGGCATTGCCGAGCGGGAAGTCGCCGAACAGGAAGCGCGGCACGCCGCAATGTTCGACGATGTCCTTGGCGCAGCCCATCACCACGGTCGGGATGCCGTGCTGCTCCAGGTAGCGCGCCGTCAGGCTGACGGTCTGGTGGCAGACCGGGCAGTTGGGAACGAGCACCGCGACCTCCGCCCCGTCGCGCAGGCAGCGGGCGAGGATCTCAGGGCAATCGGTCTCCACCGTGTGGCGGTGGCTGCGGTTGGTAGGCGCGCCGTGGAAATGCTCGGTCAGCCCGCCGATGCGCCCGGCCGCGGCGGCATCGCGCAGCGCCTGGAGCGGGAACCAGGCGCGCATGTCGGTCGCCGGGCTGTGCTTCCGGTCATAGGCGATGTGCGAGATGCGGAGGTCGTGCTCCTCATCCATCCGGCCGGAATAGGCCTGGTAGAATTTGGCGGAGGAATTGTAGGGCGCGCCGGGGCCCTGGTCGCCCTTGGCCGGGTCGAAGGGGGCGGCGGTGGTGATGAGCGTCACGCGGCTCTCCGTCAGCGGCCTGCGCAGCGGGGAGAAGGGCACCTCGCGGTAATGCGCCCAGCGATAGGGGTCGTAGCCGATCGCCCGGTAATACTCGCGGGTGCGCTGCATATAGGGGACGGGGCTGTCGTAGTCGGGCGCGAAGCCCATCGCCCGGTCGATCTCCGCGGTCATGGTTCGTCTCCTCTTGGAGGGTGAGGCTAAGCCCAGGGCAGCCCGGGTCAAGCGCGGGGCCTCGCCTGGCGCCTGCGTCCCTGGCATGCTGGGTGGAATGTCAGGAGGAAACTGCATGGCTGCGACGGCGGATGGCGTGGACTCGCGCTATGCCTGGATGCGGCTCGGCGTCTCGGTGGCGCTCAGCACGCTGGGCGGGGTCGGGCTCTGGTCGATCGTCGTGGCGTTGCCGGCGGTGCAGGCGGAGTTCGGCACGCTGCGCGCCGACGCCTCGCTGCCCTACACGCTGACGACCATCGGCTTCGCTATTGGCGGGGTGCTGATGGGGCGGGCGGCGGACCGGTTCGGGGTCATGGTGCCGGTGATCTTCGGCACGCTGGCGCTCTCGGCCGGCTACGTGGCGAGCGCCTTCGCCGCCAGCATGGGGCAGTTCGCGGTCATATATGGCCTGTTGATCGGGCTGCTCGGCTCCTGCGCCACCTTCGGGCCGCTGGTGGCCGATACCTCGCTCTGGTTCGCGCGGCGGCGGGGGCTGGCGGTCTCGCTCTGTGCCAGCGGCAACTACTTCGCGGGCGCCTTCTGGCCGCCGGTGCTGCAGCACTTCATCGAGACCGTGGGCTGGCGGCAGGCGCATATCGGCATCGGCATCCTCTGCCTCGTCACCATGCTGCCGCTGGCGCTCGTGCTGCGGCGCCGGCCGCCGGCCCAGGCCGTGCCGGTCGCGGCGCCGGCCGGCACCCGCGGCACCTTCGGCCTGCCGCCGAATGCGCTGCAGGCGCTGCTGATGTTCGCCGGCATCTCCTGCTGCGTGGCGATGGCGATGCCGCAGGTGCATATCGTCGCCTATTGCGTCGATCTTGGCTATGGCGCGGCGCGCGGGGCGGAGATGCTCTCGCTCATGCTCGCCTGCGGCGTGGTCAGCCGCCTCGCCTCCGGCTGGATCCTCGACCGGATCGGCAGCCGGGAGACGCTGCTGCTCGGGGCGACGCTCCAGGCCGTCGCCCTGTCGCTCTTCCTGCCCTTCGACGGGCTGTCCTCGCTCTATGCCATCTCGGCCGTGTTCGGCCTGTTCCAGGGCGGGATCGTGCCGAGCTACGCCATCATCGTGCGGGAGAGCTTCCCGGCGAAGGAGGCCGGGCTGCGGGTCGGGCTGGTGCTGTCCTCGACCCTGGTGGGAATGGCGCTGGGCGGCTGGATGTCGGGGGCGATCTTCGACGCCACGGCTTCCTACCGGATGGCGGTGATCAACGGGCTGGCTTGGAACGCGGTCACCATGGCGATCGCGGCCTGGCTTGTCTGGCGAGGGGGAGCGGAACTCCGGAGGCCGCCGACCCGGCCCATCTGGCAATCTTGATCCCGGCCCGCTCCAAGCCGGGAGGCTGCGGAACAGGCGGAGGCCGGGCCTGGGCGTCAGGCGCGTGGGATGGGAGGGGTGGCGACGACGTCGTCCTCATCATCCTTGGGTGCATAGGGCGACACGTAGCCCACCTGGCTCTGAATCATCACCAACGTACTGCAAACCAAGGCGGCGAGCACCACCAAGTGGGACCATATGCCCGACTGTGGGTCCCTCCAATTCAGTACCCATAGCACTGCCGTGATGACCGCGGAGGCAATGATCCAAAGCCATCTGTTGGCGGCGATATGCGCGCCCGCATAAGCGGCCGATGCCCTATAGGCCTGTACTGGCATTTGCGGGGTTCCTTGTTTCGCGGGCTCGGCGAGCCAGCATGCGGTGGCCGAGGCGAGACCGGGCGGGGTCGTCTTCCTTCGCCACCGCGAAGCTCACCAGAAGAAGCGATGGCGACGGGGCGGAGGCCGGGATCCGACCCTGGCTTGCGCCGGCGTGTTCCTCTCATGCAGCGCGGTCGCGCGGTCCATCCGGTTGGCGGCGGCTGCGGCGAGCTCGCTCCATCGGCGACGGTACCGCAGGACGCGGAGTCTACGCCTGATCAGCCCCAGCATGGGCGCCTTGCAGGCACATCGGCGCAAGGACGGATGGGGGGCGCCTCCGGCGTCATCGGCTTCTGCCCTCGCCGGCCCGGACCAGCGACGCCCGCCGGGCCTGGCGCATGGCTGCGGCCAGCGATGTCGCCCCGAGCACCAGGATCAGCGCAACCAAGCTGAGCGTCATCGTCATCTGAATGCAATGTCCCTTGGAAAGCGCCTCATGAATCAAGCCTGGCCGCGGAACGCATCGCGGCAGCATGGTCCTCGAGGTCACTCGACCAGACCGTGAGCGGCGTCGGACATGGCGAGACCCGCCGCTGGAGCTTGCTGTGCACGGCGGCCTCGATCTGGATGCGGGCCGCCTTAAAGCGTTTCAGCACGTCCTCCGTCTTGAAGCATGGCCCGGGGACCAGCTCGCGCAGGACGAGAGGTGACACGGCGCATAGCACTACCTGCATGTCGTGCTGCACGTCGAAGAGCACGCGCCGGCCGTCCCATCGGGCATCCGGGGCGATCCCGCTCATGTCGCCGTCCGTCATGAGCGCCGGTCCTGGCGCGTCGGCCCGCCATCCGCCGTCTCGCACGACAGGGCGCGACCGACGTCGCCATCGAAACCGGCGTCATGGAGGGCGGTGCTGTCGGCAGCGGCGGCGCTCGGCCCATGGGCGGACATGTCCTCGGACATCGGCATCGGAGCGACGGCCATGCCGGCCCGCTGGTCTGCCGGCATCGAGCGGGCCTCAGGCACACGCTGCCAGAGCTCCGGCGGATGGATCCGGCCAGACCGCCAAAACGTCTCCTTTTCCGGATTGGACGGCTTGGCGAAGATAGCCGCCGACCGTTGTGCGTGAATAAGCATTGAAGGCCTCCGGGATCGGGACGAAGCCTGCGCGCCCACGTCAGGACATGTCCTTCCCGTGCGTTCGGCGGCAGCGTTACTCCGGCGGAAGGGGTGGCCGGGCCATCCTCAGCAGCAGGGCTGAGACCTTCTCGGTGTATGAGATGGTTGTGCTGGCGTCGGAACCATCATCACGGTGGCGGCACCTTGCCGGGATGGCCGCTGCCGGCCGCCGGATCGCCAGGGCCTGCGGCGGTGAGCGCAGGTGGGGTTCCAGGCGTCCCCGGGCCGACCCATATGACCAGCATGATCCCGCTCTCCATCCTCGACCTTTCCCCTATCCCCGAGGGCAGCGAGGCCGGCCAGGCGTTGCGCAACTCGGCCGACCTCGCCCGTCATGCGGAGGCGCTCGGCTACAACCGCTACTGGATGGCCGAGCACCACAACATGCCGGGCATCGCCAGTGCGGCGACGGCGGTGGCGCTGGCGCATGTCGCGGCGGCGACCAGCACCATCCGCATCGGCGCCGGCGGGATCATGCTGCCGAACCACGCGCCGATCATGGTTGCCGAACAGTTCGGCACGCTGGCCGCGCTGCATCCCGGCCGGGTCGATCTCGGCCTCGGCCGGGCGCCGGGCTCCGACCAGCGGGCGGCAATGGCGATCCGGCGGAATCTCGCCGGCGAGGTGGACGACTTCCCGCGCGACGTAATGGAGCTGATGGCCTATTTCGAGCCCGCGCAGCCCGGTCAGGCGCTCCGCGCGGTGCCAGGGGAGGGGCTCGATGTCCCGGTCTGGATTCTCGGTTCCTCGACCTATGGGGCGCAGCTCGCCGCGGCGCTCGGCCTTCCTTACGCCTTCGCCTCGCATTTCGCCCCGGCGCAGATGCGCGAGGCGATGGCGATCTACCGGGAGCGCTTCAAGCCCTCGGCGCGGCTGGCTAGGCCGCATGTGATGCTCGGGGTCAATATCTTCGCGGCGCCGACGGATGCGGAGGCGCGCTTCCTCTTCACCTCGCTGCAGCAAAGCTTCCTCAACCTCCGCCGCGGGCGGCCGGGCAAGCTGCCGCGGCCGGTCGAGGACATGGAGGCCCGGCTCGACCCGCATGGGCGGGCGATGCTGGAGCACGCGCTGGCCTGCTCGATCGTCGGCGGGCCGGAGGCAGTGCGGCAGGGCCTGCGGGACTTCATCGCCGAGACCGGGGCGGATGAGCTGATGGTCACGGCCGCGATCCACGACCATGAGGCGCGGAAGCGGAGCTTCACGATCCTCGCCGGGCTGCACCAGGAGATGGCGGCCGCCGCTTGAGCCCTTGATTCCCGGCCCCGGCTTTTGCATATCGCCCCGCCGGATAGGCATCCCTTCCCGGAGGATCAGGCGTGAGCGAGCCAGGCTTGAGCGAGACTGTCGAGCGGCATGAATTCGGCGCCGAGGTGGGGCGCCTGCTGGATCTGGTTGTCCATGCGCTTTACTCGGACCGCGAGATCTTCCTGCGCGAGCTGGTGGCCAATGCCGCCGATGCGATGGACCGGCGGCGCTTCGAGGCGCTAACCCAGTCGGTCCCCGCCCTGCCCGAGGGCGCCGCCATCCGCATCCTGCCCGACAAGGCAGCCCGGACGCTGACGCTCAGCGACCAGGGCATCGGCATGGCGAAGGAGGAGCTGGCGAAGAATCTCGGCACCATCGCCCGCTCCGGCACCCGGGCCTTCACCCAGTCGCTGGCCGATGCCAAGCCGGGCGAGCGGCCGAGCCTGATCGGGCAGTTCGGCGTCGGCTTCTACTCGGCCTTCATGGTCGCCGAGCGGGTCGAGGTCGTCTCCCGCCGCGCCGGCGCCGAGGAGGCCTGGGCCTGGGCCTCCGCCGGGCAGGGCGACTTCACCCTGGCCCTCGCAAGCCGCGAGGAGCCGGGCACCACCATCACCCTCCACATCAAGCCAGATGCGGAGGAGTTCCTGGAGCCGATCCGCCTCCAGACCATCATCCGGAAGTGGGCGGACCACATTACCCTCCCCATCACCATCGCCCAGGACGGCAAGGATGAGCCGGCCAACGAGGGCACCGCGCTCTGGCGGAAGCCCAAGGCCGAGGTGACCGAGGAGCAGTACGCCGAGTTCTACCGCCACGTCGCCCATGCCTTCGACAAGCCCTGGGCGACGCTGCACTGGCGGGCCGAGGGCACGACGGAATTCGCGGCCCTCCTCTTCATCCCCGGGATGAAGCCATTCATGCCGGTGGAGGGCGAGCGCGAGAGCCGCGTCCGCCTGCATGTCCGCCGCATGTTCATCACCGAGGAGGCAGGGCTGCTGCCGCCCTGGCTGCGCTTCATCCAGGGCGTCGTCGATACCGAGGACCTGCCGCTCAACGTCTCGCGCGAGATGCTGCAATCGACGCCGGCGCTGGCCCGCATCCGCAAGGCCGTCACCGGCCGCGTGCTGTCGGAGCTGAAGGCGAAGGCCAAGGATGCCGAGTCCTATGCCGGCTTCTTCGAGAATTTCGGCCAGGTGCTGAAGGAGGGCGTCTGGGAGGACAGCGAGTACCGGAAGGACCTCGCGCCCCTGCTGCGCTTCCGCTCCTCCGCCGTCGAGGGCTGGACCTCGCTGCCCGACTACGTCTCCCGGATGAAGGAGGGGCAGGAGGCCATCTACATCCTGGTCGGCGACGATGCCGAGGCGCTGGCGAAGTCGAGCCAGCTCGAGGGCTTCCGCGCCCGCGGCGTCGAGGTGCTGCTCCTCTCCGACCAGGTGGATGCCTTCTGGCCGGAGCGGCTCGACCGCTTCGAGGACAAGCCGATCCGCAGCATCACCCAGGGCGCGGTCGACCTCTCCAAGATCGCGGGCGCCGAGGCCGAGGGCGAGGTCGCGGATGTGGCGAGGCTCCTGCCGCTGCTGAAGGCGGCGCTGGAGGGCGAGGTCTCCGAGGTGCGGGCGACGGACCGGCTGGTCGACAGCGCCGTGGTGCTGGCCGCGCCCGAGGGCGGGCCGGACCTGCAGATGCAGCGACTGCTGCGCCGCGCCGGCCGGAGCTTCGGCGCCGGCCTGCCGGTGCTCGAGATCAACGCGCGCCATCCGCTCATCCGCAAGCTCGCCGGGATGGAGGGCGAGCTGAAGTCCGAGGCGGGGACGCTGCTCGACCTCGCCCGGCTGCAGGACGGGGACGTGCCGCGCGACCCGGCCGGCTTCGCCCGGCAGGTGGCGGGGATGCTCGCCGCCGGCCTATGACCGGCGGGTGAGGGAGAGGCACCGCCTTTCCCTCGACATCGCAACGGCCCGGCACCATCTCCCTCGACATGAGCACCGAGTGGCAAGGCCCGGCCATCGTCCTCGGCGCCCGGCCGCATGGCGAATCGGGCGCCGTGGTGACCCTTCTGACGGAGGCGCTGGGCCGGCATGCGGGCCTCGCCAAGGGCGGGGCCTCGCGGGCGCAGTCCTCCCTCTGGCTGCAGGGGAATCTGGTGGAGGCGCGCTGGGTGGCGCGGCTGCCGGACCAATTGGGCGCGCTCTCCGGCGAGTTAGTGCATCCGGCGGCAGCGCTGGCGCTGGAGGACCCGCTCGGCCTCGCCCTGCTCTCGGCGGCCTGCTCGGTCGCCGAGGGGGCGCTGCCGGAGCGGGAGCCGCATCCGCACTGCTTCCAGGGGCTCGTTGCGCTGATCGCCCGGCTGCCGGCGGGGGCGCTGGCGGCGCTGCCCGACTATGTGCAATGGGAGACGGAGCTGCTGACGGAGCTCGGCTACGGGCTCGACCTCGCCCGCTGCGCGGTGACGGGCGGGGCGGAGGACCTCACCTGGGTTTCCCCCCGCAGCGGGCGGGCGGTGAGCGCCGCGGCAGCCGGGCCCTGGGCCGACCGGCTGCTGCCGCTGCCCCGCTTCCTGCTCGGCCAGTCGGGGCCGGTGGGGGCGGCGGAATGCCTGGCGGGGCTGCGGCTGACCGGGCATTTCCTGGCCCGCGACGCCTTCGGCCACCGTCCGGGCGGAATGCCGCCGGCGCGTGGGATGCTGCAGGATCGGGTGGCCTTGGCGGCCGGTCTGGGCTAGACTGCCGGCGAGAACAAAGCACGAAAACGGCGAGACATGCCCGACGACATCAAGACCCTGCCCCCCGGCCCGGATGGCGGCGGCATGCGCGATACCGGCCTCGCCGATGCGCTGTCGGAACGCTACCTGGCCTATGCGCTCTCCACCATCATGTCCCGCTCCCTGCCGGACGTGCGGGACGGGCTGAAGCCGGTCCACCGCCGCCTGCTCTGGGCGATGCACCAGCTGAAGCTCGACCCGGCGGCGGGGTTCAAGAAATGCGCCCGCATCGTCGGCGACGTGATGGGCAAGTACCACCCGCATGGCGACGCCTCGATCTACGAGGCGCTGGTGCGCCAGGCGCAGGACTTCGCCGCGCGCTACCCGCTGGTCGATGGCCAGGGCAATTTCGGCAATATCGACGGCGATAACGCCGCGGCCATGCGCTACACGGAGGCGCGGCTCACCATCGTCGCCGAGGCGCTGCTGCAGGGCATCGACGAGAATGCCGTCGACTTCCGCCAGACCTATGACGGCGAGGAGCAGGAGCCGGTGGTGCTGCCGGCGGCCTTCCCGAACCTGCTGGCCAATGGCGCGACGGGCATCGCCGTCGGCATGGCGACCAGCATCCCGCCGCACAATGCGGGCGAGCTCTGTGGCGCGGCGCTGGAGCTGATCCGCAACCCGCAGGCCGGGACCGACGACCTGCTGCGGCATGTGCAGGGGCCG
This sequence comes from Belnapia sp., assembly GCF_059504005.1. NCBI lineage: Bacteria > Pseudomonadati > Pseudomonadota > Alphaproteobacteria > Acetobacterales > Roseomonadaceae > Belnapia > Belnapia sp. Next base: position 46,622 of record NZ_JCACHU010000147.1, read on the forward strand.
GACTTCCCGACCGGCGGCGTGCTGGTGGAGAGCGCCGAGGCGCTGCGCGAGGCCTATGAGACCGGCCGCGGCGGCTTCCGCGTGCGGGCGCGGTGGCGGCGCGAGGAGGGCAAGCTTGGCGCCTACCAGATCATCATCGAGGAGATTCCCTACCAGGTCGCCAAGGCGAAGCTGATCGAGCAGATCGCCCAGCTGCTGGAGGAGAAGAAGCTGCCGCTGCTCGGCGACATCCGCGACGAGAGCACGGACAAGGTGCGCATCGTCATCGAGCCGAAGACGCGCAACGTCGATGCGGCGATGCTGATGGAGACGCTGTTCCGCGCGACGCAGCTGGAGAACCGCATCCCGCTCAACCTCAACGTCCTGGATGCGGACCGCACGCCGCGGGTGATGAGCCTGCGCGAGGTGCTGCGCGCCTGGCTCGACCACCGGCATGTGGTGCTGGTCCGGCGGACCGAGCACCGGCTGGCGGCGATCGCGCGGCGGCTCGAGATCCTCGATGGTTACCTCATCGTCTATCTCAACCTCGACGAGGTCATCCGCATCGTCCGCGAGGAGGACAAGCCGAAGGAGGCGCTGATGGCCGCCTTCGGGCTGACCGACATGCAGGCGAATGCCATCCTCGACATGCGGCTGCGCGCGCTGCGCAAGCTCGAGGAGATGGAGATCCGGCGGGAGCACACCAAGCTCACCAAGGAGCAGAAGGCGCTGCAGGGGTTGATGGGTTCCGAGGCGCGGCGCTGGAACGCGATCGCGGCCGAAATCGAGGAGGTGCGCAAGGCCTTCGGCGAGGGCGCGCTCGGGGCGCGGCGGACGGTCTCGGGCGGGGCGCTGCCGGCGGTCACGGTGGATGAGGCGGCCTTCGTCGAGAGGGAGCCGATCACCGTCATCCTCTCCGAGAAGGGCTGGATTCGGGCGCAGAAGGGGCATCTGCCGCCGGAGACCGAGCTGCGCTTCAAGGAGGGCGACGAGCTCTTTCGCATGGTGCATGCGCAGAGCACGGACCGGCTGATCCTCTTCGCCACCAATGGGCGGGCCTACACCCTCAAGGCGGACGCCATCCCGCGCGGGCGGGGGGATGGGCAGCCGGTGCGCCTCATGGTCGAGCTGACCAACGAGGATGCGGTGCTGGAGCTCTTCGTCCCCGCAGACGGCCTGCGTTACCTGGTGGCGAGCCAGGACGGGCGGGGCTTCATCGTCCCCGGCGCCGAGCTGCTGGCGGAGAAGCGCACGGGCAAGCAGGTGCTGGTGCTGGAGCCGGGCCGCGAGGCCGCGGTCTGCGTCCCGGCCGAGGGCGACATGGTCGCCGTCATCGGCGAAAACCGGAAGCTGCTGCTCTTCCCGCTCGACCAGGTGCCGGAGATGGCGCGTGGGCGCGGCGTGCAGCTGCAATCCTACAAGGATGGCGGGCTCGCGGATGCCAAGGTCTTCACCCGGCGCGAGGGGCTGAGCTGGCGGCTCGGCGACCGGGTGCGGGTGGAGCAGGATGTCACGGCCTGGCGCGGCAATCGGGCGGGGGCGGGCAAGCTGCCGCCGAACGGCTTCCCGAAGTCCAATCGCTTCGAATAGGGGCGGGCCTCAGCGGATGCCCCAGGCCTTGTGGGCCTGAATGTTGAGGCGCCAGTCCGGGTGGCGGAGGCAATAGGCCGCCGCCGCCGCGGTGTTCTCGGCGAGGGCGGGCCCGTCCATCGGCGAGAGCCAGCGCTGCCGGGCCGGGAAGGCGCGGAACTCGGCAGGGTCCATGCCGGCCTGGGGATAGACCAGCTTCAGCTCGTCGGCCTCGGCCAGGGCGAGGGGCGCGCCGGCCTTGGGGCTGACGCAGACCCAGTCGATCGGGCCGGGGAGGGGCTGGGTGCCGTTGGTCTCGATGGCGATGGCGAAGCCGGCGGTGCGCAGGGCCGCCAGCAAGGGCGCGTCGACCTGCAGCAGCGGCTCGCCGCCGGTGAGGACGCAGAAGCGGCCGGGGGCGCCGGTTGGCCAGAGGGCTGTGGCCGCGGCGACCAGGCCGGCGCGGTCGTGGCGGGTGCCGCCGCGGAATTCGGTGTCGCAGAAGCGGCAGACGGCATCGGCGCGGTCCTCATCACGGCCGGACCAGAGGTTGCAGCCGGCGAAGCGGATGAAGACGGCGGTGCGGCCGAGATTGGCGCCCTCGCCCTGAGCGGTCAGGAAGATCTCGTGGACGGTGTAGGACACGGCTGGGGTTCCGGTGCGGGCCGTCCCTTCGGGCAGGGGCCGCGCGGTGTCAATGCCCGAGGGGCCTTGAAGGCTTCAAGCCGCCCATGCCCAAGCCGTTGATGGGCAATGGTTCCGGCCTGGGATTTGAAGGATTGAGGGTTTGAAGGGCCCATTTTCCCGCCGGGCGCGGGTAGGCCCTAGGCAATTTTTCCTCTAGCGCGACGGCCGCCCCGAAGCAAGGCCTATGCGACCCGGCGGTCGATCCGGTCGCGCAGGCGGTACCAGCCGCCGATGAAGGGCAGGACCCAATTCGGGTTGCCCGAGTAGAGCGGGCGGGTCGGGAAGGGGAGGCCGTCGAGCGGGAAGGGCTCGTTGGCCGCGCCGGCGAGCTTCAGCGCGACATTGTGGCCGAGCCAGGTCGCCATCGCCACGCCGCTGCCCTGGCAGCCGGCGGCATAGTGGATGCCGCGCTCGACGCCGATATGCGGCAGGCTGTCGAAGGTGAAGGCGACGTTGCCGGTCCAGGCATGGGTGATCTTCACCCCCACCAGCTCGGAGAAGCATTCGGTCATGTAGCCGTGGAGGGCGGGGGCGGTGTCCTCCGCCGTCGCAGCGCGGAAGCTGGCGCGGCCGCCCCAGAGGATGCGCTTGCCGTCCGGCGAGGGGCGGAAATAGTTCAGCACGCGCTTGCTGTCGGAGATCATCCGGCGGCCGGGGAAGAGGCGGTCGATCTCGGCCTCGCCCAGTTCCTCGGTGGCGATGATGTAGCTGTTGAGCGGCACCAGGCGGCGGGCGAGCCAGGGGCTGGCCGTGCCGCGCTTGTCGAGCGAATAGCCGTTGGTGGTGACGAGGACGGCATCGGCGCGGAGCTCGCCGCGGTCGGTGGCGATGCGGAAGCCGCTGCCCTCCTCCCGGATCTTCTGGACGCGGACGCCGTCGACGAGAAGGGCGCCGGCGCGCTCAGCTGCCGCCGCCAGGCCGCGGGCATACTTGCCGGGGTGGAGGCTGCCGGTCGCGGCGGCGAGCATGCCGCCATGATAGTGGTCGCTGCCGAGGGCCTCGCGCTGGCGGGACTTTGGCAGCATGCGGGCGGGGAGGCCGGTGACCTCCTCCAGCAGCTCGGCCTTCCGCGCCATGGCGTCGTAGTGCCGGGGCGACCAGGCGGCGGCGAAGCGGCCGCAGCGGATGTAGTCGCAATCGATGCCCTCGCGGGCGATGGTGTCCTCGATGAAGGGGAGGCTGGCGGCGGCGGCGAGGGCGATGGCGCGGCCGCGCTCCCTGCCATGGGCTGCCTCGAGGGCCGGGCCGACGATCTTCAGCCCACCCGAGACCATCCCGCCGTTGCGCGAGGAGGCGCCCCAGCCGATGCGCTCGGCGTCCAGCACCGTGACGCGCTGGCCCAGGCGGCGGAGGGTCAGGGCTGCCGACAGCCCGGCATAGCCGCCGCCGATGACGGCGATGGCGGCATGGTCGGGCAGCGGGTTGGCGCGCTGGGGCGGCTCGGCGGCCTCCCACCACCATGGCCTCAGCTTGAAGCCGGGGGCGAAGACGGGGTGGGGCATGGCGCGGCTCCCGGGCTGGTGACGGGCGGGCCAGGGTCGGGCCTCGGGCCTGGGGGTGCAAGGGGGATGGCCTGGATTATGCTCGGCCAGCGGCGACTCAGGGGGCGAGGGCGGATGGCGGTGCTGGTGGTGAAGTCGGGGGGCGAGGCCGCCATGGCGGAATGGCGCGAGGGCTTCGCCGCCTGCGCGCCGGGGCTCGACATCCGCTACTGGGAGGAGCCGGGGCTCAGGCCGGAGGAGGTGCGCTACGCCCTGGTCTGGGATCCGGAGCCGGGGCGGCTTGCCGCCATGCCTAACCTGCGCGTGGTCTTCGGCTCCGGGGCGGGGGTAGATGGCATCGTGGCCGACCCGTCCTATCCGCGGCATGTGCCGCTGGTGCGGATGAGCATCCCCGAGGCGACGGAGCGGATGGGGGAGTTCGTCTGCTGGGCTGCGCTCTCGCTGCTGAAGGATGCGCGAAGGATGGCGATCGCCCAGGCGGAGCGGCGCTGGGATGATTTCGAGCCGCCCTACCGGGCGAGCCAGCGGACGGTCGGGATCATGGGGCTCGGCAGCATGGGCAGCCGGGCGGCGCTGATGCTGCGGGGCATCGGCTTCCGCGTCATCGGCTGGTCCAAGGGGCGGAAGGCGCTGCCGGGGGTGGAGAGCCATGCCGGGCCCGGAGAGATGGACGCCTTCCTCGGGGGGAGCGATATCCTCGTCTGCCTGCTGCCGGCGACGGCGGAGACAAGGGGCATCATCAATGCGGAAACCCTCGCGCGGCTGCCGCGCGGGGCGGGCTATGTCGGCGTGGGGCGGGGGATGCAGCAGCGGCTGGAGGACATCGTCGCGGCGCTGGACGGCGGGCAGCTCTCCGGCGCGGTGATCGACGTCTTCGAGCCGGAGCCGCTGCCGGCCGACCATCCGCTCTGGGGCCATCCGCGGGCGACCGTCACCGCGCATGTCGCCAGCCTGCCGAGCCGGGCGGAGCGGGCGGCGGCCGTCGCCCGCGCCATCGCCGGCTTCGAGCGGGGCGAGGGGCTGCCCAACCTGTTCGACCATGAGAAGGGTTATTGAGATGCCGTTGCCGCCGCCGCCCGTCCGGCCCGATCCGGACCATGTGCCCGATGAGCGGGAGCTCCGCGAGGACCTCGCCGCCGCCTACCGGCTGATCGCGCTCTTCGGGATGACGGACTTGGTCTTCACGCATCTCTCGGTGCGGGTGCCCGGGGAGGGGCACCGGTTCCTGGTCAATCCCTATGGGCTGCTCTTCGAGGAGATCACGGCCTCCTCCCTCGTCGTCGTGGATGCCGAAGGGGAGCCGGCGCAGAAGACGGACTGGCCGGTCAACCCGGCGGGCTTCGTCATCCATTCAGCGGTGCATCTCGGCCAGCCGGATGCGCAATGCGTGATGCATACGCATACGCTGGCCGGGATGGCCGTCGCGGCGCAGCAGGGAGGCTTGCTCCCGCTCAACCAGATCAGCATGGAGTTCGATGGCCGCGTCGCCTTCCACGCCTATGAGGGGGTGGCCGCCGACGACAACCTTTCCGAGCGGGAGCGGCTGGTGCGCGACCTCGGCAACAAGCCGTGCATGATCCTCAGGCATCATGGGCTGATGACGGTCGGGCGGACGGTGCGGGAGGCCTTCTACTGGATGTGGTACCTGGAGCAGAGCTGCCGCATCCAGCTCGCGGCGCAGGCTTCCGGCGTGCCCCTGGCGCTGCCCTCGGCGGAGACCGTGGCGCGGACGCGGGCGCAGTTCAGCACGGGGCCGACCAAGGGCTGGCTGCCCTGGCAGGCGCTCAAGCGGAAGCTCGACCGGGAGCAGCCGGATTACAAGGATTGAGCGGGACCATGCGGCATATCCTGATCGCCGATTGCTCGCCCTCGGCCGGGGGCGAGGCCTACCGGGCGCTGGGCGGGCCTTCCAATGTGCAGATGTTCGAGGCGGGGCTCCGGCTGCACGCGCCGGATGTACGGTGCCTCGAATTCAACCTGGCGGATGGCGAGGCGCTGCCGCTCGGCATGACGCCCGGCGATGCGGACGGGGTGGTGCTGACCGGCTCGCCGCTGCATGTGCCGGCGGGCGGGCCGGAGGTGGAGCGGCAGATCGAGTTCGCGCGGGCGCTCTTCGCCACGGACCGGCCGGTCTGGGGGAGCTGCTGGGGCTTGCAGCTAGCCGCGGCGGCGCTCGGCGGGCTGGTGCGGGTCAATCCGCGGGGGCGGGAGATGGGCGTGGCGCGGGGGATCGCGCTGACCGAGGCCGGGCAGCGGCATCCGGTGATGGCCGTGCGGCCGGCGGTGTTCGAGGCGCTGTGCACCCATCTCGATGAGGTGGAGGTGCCGCCGCCGGGGGCGGAGGTGCTCGCCGGCAATGCGATGAGCGCGGTGCAGGGAATGGCGGTGCGGACGCCAGGGGGCGGGAGCTTCCACGGCGTGCAGTACCACCCCGAGATGACCTTCGGCTGCGTCGCGGCGCTGATGCGGACGCAAGCGGCCGCGTTGGCGGCGGATGGGTTCGGCGATGTCGAAACCTATGCCGCCGACCTGCTGGCGCTGGAGGCCGATCCGGGCCGGAAGGATCTCGCCTGGCGCTACGGCATCGGCCCCGAAGTGCTCGACCGCCGCCGCCACACCGCGGAGCTCGGCAACTGGCTCCGCGCCTACGTCCCGCCTCGCCGCTAGCTCCCGGTTTCCAAGGGCCTTTCGGCCTTTGGTGGGAGGAGTTTGAGGAGGGCGACGCCCTCCTCAACGCCTTGCGATAAGAAGTCCCAAGGCAAACCCAACCGCGCCGGCTCCAAGCAGGGCAAGAAGCGGCTCCTCCCGCACGCGGTCGTTGAGGTAGTCGGCCGCCTGCTGGCTCTGGCGGTAGGCCTGGCTGCCGGCCTCGGAGAGGCTGTCGCCGGCCTGGCGGGCGATCTGCCCGGCCTGGGCGCCGTAGTCCTGCGCCATGCCGCGGGCGGTGGAGACGGTGTCGTCGGCGAAGCCCTTGGCCTCGCCGGCCATCTCGCGGGCCTTCTGCATGGTGTCGTCGGAGCCGGCCGGCCGGTGGCCGACCGCCGAGGGGTCAACGCCCTGGGGGCGGCCGCCCGGCATGTTGCCGGACTGCATCGCATCCTTGCTGTGGGCGCCGACGGCGGCGGCGCCGCTGCCTTCCATCCGGTTCTCGCTCATGCCTGTGGTCTCCTCTTCCGTTCCGGCATGAAACGCGGGAAGCGGCGAAGGGTGCCCTGGCGACGGCCTACTTCTTCTCGACGCCCCAGAAGACCGGGATGGTGGTGGGGCGGATGCCCTCGATATTGGCGCGGCGGGCGCTCAGCGTGCGGTACTGGCCGGCATTGATGTAGGGCAGGACCTGGTAGGCGCGGGCATGGACCTGCTCGAGCAGGGCGTGGCGCTTCGTCGCGTCCGGCTCCTCCCACCAAGCGCGGCGGAGGCGCTCCAGCTCCTCGTCGCAGGGCCAGCCGGCGAGGCCGCCCTCGCAGGGGCTCGCCAGATAGAGGTTGGTCAGCGGGTTCTGGGCGTCGAGGACGTTGGCGATGGTGACGAAGAGGTTCCAGCCGCCCTGGTCTGGCGGCTCGCGCCGGTTGCGGCGCTGGGTGAGGGTTGCCCAGTCCATGGCGGGGACGTCCATGTTCAGGCCGGCGCGGCGGAAGGACTCGGCCATGGTCAGCGTCACCGCGTTGTTGGCGGGGCTGTCGGTGGCGTTGAGGAAGATGACCCGGCGGCTGTCATAGCCGGCCTCGCGGAGCAGGGCGCGGGCGCGTTCCGGGTCGGCCTCGCGCAGGCCCTCGGCGCCGGCGGCGCTCTCCAGCGGCGTGCCGCAGAGGAAATAGGCGGGGCAGTAGGGGATTTGTTCGCTGGACCGGATGCCGATCGCCTGCAGGTTCTCCTGCTGGTTGACGAGGTGGAGCAGGGCGCGGCGAGCGCGCGGGTCGTTGAAGGGCGGCTGGGCGTGGTTGAGGCGGAGCCAGACCACCGAGCCGACCGGGTTGAGGGCGAAGAGGCGGATGGCGCGGTTGCGCTCGAGCGTCGGGATGAGGTCGGGCGAGGGGTTCTCGAGGAAGTCGATCTCGCCGGACTGAAGCGCGGCGGCGGCGGTGGCCGGGTCCGGCATGGCGAGCCATTCCAGGCGCTCGACCAGCACGCGCTTGCCGCCAGCGAGGCCGTCGGCCGGCTCGGGCCGCGGGCGATAGGCCGGGTTGCGGCGGTAGACGGCGCGGTTGCCGGCCTGCCACTCGCGCGCCTCGAAGACGAAGGGGCCGGAGCCGGTGGCATCGGTGATCGCCGTGGTAGCGGGTGTCTGCGCCAGACGCTCCGGCATGACGAAGAGGGCGCTGGCGGTGGGCCGGGCGAGGGCCTCCGTCACCAGGGCGAAGGGGCGGGCGAGGGTGAGGGTGAAGCTGCGCTCCTCCGCCACCTCGAGCGAGGCGGTGGCGGCGACGAGCGCGCGGCCGACGACGTCGCGCTGGGCCCAGCGCCTGATGGAGGCGACGGCATCGGCCGCACGGACGGGGCTGCCGTCATGGAAGGCGAGGCCCTCGCGCAGGGTGAAGCGCCAGCGCATGCCGTCGGGCGAGCGGTCGAAGCTCTCGACCATCTGCGGCTGCGGCTCGCCCTTGCTGTCGAGGGCGAAGAGCTGGTCATAGACCATGAAGCCGTGGTTGCGGACGAAGGCGGCGGTCGATTGCACCGGGTCGAGGCTGGCGAGGTCGTTCACCAGGACGACGCGGAGGGTCTGCGCCGTGGCGGGGAGGGCGAGCGAGGCCGAGAGGGCGGCGCCGGCGAGGAGCCGGGTGATGCGGGAGGGGGCGGGCATCGGGTCGTCCTGCTGCGGTGAGGGGCGGCGGCAGTCTTGCGGTGGAATGAAACGCGGGCAAGGGCGGTTGACGCGGCTGCCGGCCCTGGCGGAGCATCGGGGGCCGAGAGGGAGGGAAGCATGTCCGTCACGCTGATCCGCAATGCGGATATCGTCCTGGCCTGGGACGAGGGCCGGAAGCAGCACGTCTACATGCCGAATGCCGACCTCGCCTATGAGGATGGGAAGCTGCTCTTCGTCGGCCGCGACTATGCGGGGCCGGTGCATGAGACCGTCAGCGGCAGCGGCATGATGGTGATGCCGGGGCTGGTCAACATCCACTCCCACCCGTCATCCGAGCCGATGAACAAGGGCTTCACCGATGAGGTGGGGACGCCGGGGCTCTACAACTCCTCGCTCTACGAGTACCTGCCGATCTTCCGGCCGGATTCGGGCGCGGTGCATAGCTGCGTGAAGGTGGCGCTGTCGGAGCTGCTGCTCTCGGGCGTCACCACCGTCGCCGACCTGTCGATGGCGCATCCGGGCTGGCTGGACCTGCTGGCGGAGAGCGGCATGCGGGTCTGCATCGCCCCGATGTTCCGCTCGGCGCGGTGGTTCACAAAGAACGGGCATGTGGTGGAATACGAGTGGGACGCGGTGGCGGGCGAGAAGGCCATGGCGGAGGCCTTCACCCTGGTCGAGCGGGCGGAGCAGCATGAGAGCGGGCGGCTCTTCGGCATGGCGGTGCCGGCGCAGATCGACACCTGCACGCCGGAGCTGCTGAAGGATAGCCATGACGAGGCGAGGCGGCGCGGCATCTCCTGGCAGATCCATGCGGCGCAGTCGGTCTCCGAATTCCACGAGATCACGCGGCGGCACGGCTTCACGCCGATCGGCTGGCTGCATGAGCAGGGGCTGCTCGACGAGCGGGCGATCATCGGGCACGGTATCTTCCTCGACGACCATCCGAGCACGCCCTGGCATACGCGCCGTGACCTCGACATCCTCGCCGAGACGGGGACGACGGTCGCGCATTGCCCGACCGTCTTCGCGCGGCGGGGGATCACGCTGAAGCATCTCGGGCGGTACAAGCGCACGGGCGTAAATATCGGGCTCGGGACCGATACCTATCCGCACAACATGCTGGATGAGATGCGGCTCGCGGCCTATCTGGCGCGGACGCAGGCGACGGACCCGCGCAGCCTGTCGACGACCGAGCTGTTCGAGGCGGCGACGGTCGGCGGGGCGAAGGCGCTGGGGCGGCAGGATATCGGGCGGCTGGCGGCGGGGTGCCGGGCCGACTTCGTGCTGGTCGACATCACCCATCCGCAGATGCGCCCAGCCCGTGACCCGGTGCGGAGCCTGATCTACGCGGCGGGCGACCGGGCTTTGCGCGCCGTCTATGTCGACGGGCGGCAGGTAGTGCGCGACGGCGAGGTGCTGACCATGGACTACCCGGCGGCGGCGGCCGAGCTGCACGAAGCGCAGAAGCGCTGCGAGGCGCAGGTGCCGGAGCGGGACTGGGCGCATCGCCCGGCGGAGAAGATCTCGCCGCCGAGCTTCCTCTGGACCTGAGCCGGCCTACTCGGCGCCGAGCACCTTGACGTAGCTGCCAGGCGCTTCCTCGAGCGCCGGCAGAGCGCCGGCGCCAGGAATACGGGCGGGCACCTGCTCCTTCGCCCCCTTGTCCTGGCCGGTGACCCAGCGGTGCCAGTCCGGCCACCAGGAGCCGGCGAGCTCCGTCGACGTCTCGAACCACTGTTCGGGATCAGGCGGCAGGGCCTCGTTCACCCAGTGGCTGTACTTGCCGCTGCCGGGCGGGTTGACGATGCCGGCGATATGGCCCGAGGCGGCGAGGACGAAGCGGATCGGGCCACTGTAGATTTGCGTCGCGCGGTAGGTGCTCTTCCAGGGCGCGATGTGGTCCTCGCGCGTCGAGATCATGTAGCTCGGCGTCCTGATCTTGCGTAGGTCGATCTTGACGCCGAGCAGCTCGAGCTCCCCTGACTTCACTAGGTCGTTCTGCTGGTACATCCGCCGCAGGTAGAAGCTGTGCATCTTCGCCGGCATGCGGGTGGAATCGTCGTTCCAGTAGAGCAGGTCGAAGGGGAAGGGCTCCTGCCCGAGCAGGTAGTTGTTGACGACGAAGGACCAGATCAGGTCGTTGGCGCGCAGCATGTTGAAGGTCGTCGCCATCTCGCGCCCCTCGAGATAGCCGCGCTGCTGCATCTTCTCCTCGAGACCGCGGAGCTGCTCCTCGTCGATGAAAACGGAGAGCTCGCCGGCCTCCTCGAAATCGGTCATGGTGACGAAGTAGGTCGCGGTCTTGACGCGCGTGTCGCGCTTCGCCGCCATGTGCGCGAGCGTCGTCGCCAGCAGCGTGCCGCCGAGGCAGTAGCCGATGGCGTTGACCTGCCGCTCGCCGGTCGCCTGCTCGATGGCGTCGAGCGCGGCATAGACGCCCTCGCGCATGTAGTCGTCGAAGCCCTTCTCGGCCAGGTGCTCGTCCGGGTTCACCCAGGAGACGACGAAGACGGTGTGGCCTTGGTCCACCGCCCATTTGACAAAGGAGTTCTTCGGCCGCAGGTCGAGGATGTAGAACTTGTTGATCCAGGGCGGAAAGATGACGAGGGGGCGCTTGAGAACCGTCTCCGTCGCCGGCGCATACTGGATCAGCTGCATCAGGTCGTTTTGGTAGACGACCTTGCCGGGCGTCACCGCGATGTTCTCGCCGACGCGGAACTTGGTGTCGTCCGTCATGCGGATGCGGAGCTTGCCGCGGCCGCGCTCGAGATCGGCGAGGAGATGGGAGAGGCCCTTCAGCAGGTTCTCGCCGCCGGTCTCGGCGGTCTTGCGCAGCACCTCCGGGTTGGTGAGGAGGAAGTTGGAGGGGCTCATCGCGTCGACGAATTGCCGCGTGTAGAAGTCGACCTTCTGCGCGGCCTTGGCATCCAGCCCCTCCACGCTGCCGACCACGGTTTGGAAGTAGCGGGCGCTGAGAAGGTAGCTCTGCTTGATGAAGTCGAAGACCTCGTTCTCGCGCCAGGCCTCGTCCTTGAAGCGGCGGTCCTTCGGGTCCTCGGCGATGACGGGGGCGGTCTGCTCGCCCATCATGCGGCGCGCGGTGTTCTGCCAGAGGGTCAGGTAGTCCTGCCAGAAGCCGAGCTGCGCCTGCACGAGGCTGGCCGGATTGGCCATCAGCCGCGTCGTCATCTCGAGAAAGGCGCCGCCGATGTTGAGCGGGTCCGGCACCGCGCCGCCATCCTGCTGGCGCTTGAGGAAGTCGGCGACGATCCGCTGGCCGCGCTCGGCGACCTCGGACATGGTGCGGGTGACCAGCGCCGGGTCGGGCAGCCGGAACTGGTTGCTTTCGGTGATTTTCTCGTCGGCCATGGCGCATCCTAGCTCCTGGGGCCTGACCCTCCAACCCCGGGGCCGGCCGCGGGTTGCTTCCCTGTCGACCGGTTCCGCGCTAGTGCTGCGCGCAAGGAGGCCGGATGATGCGGAGCGTGCAGGCGGGGGTGCTGCTGGTCCTTGCGGCGCTTGGCGGGTGCTCCGTGCCGAAGGATGTCAACCCGGTCGAGATCTATCGCAGGATCTCGGGCGAGGCGGATGCCGGCCGGCCGCCGCCGCCGGGGATGGACCGGCCGCGGCCGAACCTCGCCAGCGTGCCGCCGCGGCCGGAGCGGCCGCCGCCCGAGGTGCGGGATGCGATCTCCGCCGCGCTGGCCGCCGACCGGGAGCGGTCGCGCGAGGCGCTGGCGCCGCGGGCCGAGCCGGCGCGGTTCCCGGCGGCTTCGCCGGGCGATCCGGCGATCCCGGCCGCGCCGCCGCCGCGGCCCTCCCTTGCCGGCGCGCCGGCCGTGCCCTGGAGCGAGGCCCCGCCGCGCCGGGGCGGGGCCGCGGCCCCGGCCGAGCCCGAGGCGCCGCCTGCCATGCCCGACCTCGCCCCGGCGCCGCCGCCGCCCGACCTGCTCGGGGCGCCGCCCCCGCCGCCGCGGCTCTGATCCGCGTCGGGAGCCTCGCGGGCGCCGGCGCAACCGGCTATAGGGGCGGACCGGGCCGCTGCAAGGCCCGGCGCAACCCCGATCGGACCATGTCGATGACGGACGAATTCCACCGCATCCGCCGCCTGCCGCCCTATGTCTTCGCGGAAGTGAACGCCGCCAAGGCCCGGGCCCGCGCAGCCGCGGAGGACATCGTGGATCTCGGCATGGGCAACCCGGACAGCCCGACGCCGCCGCATATCGTCGCCAAGCTGGTCGAGGCGGTGCAGGACCCGCGGACGCATCGCTACTCCATGTCGAAGGGCATCCCCGGGCTGCGCAAGGCACTGGCGGGCTACTACAAGCGGCGCTTCGGCGTGACGCTCGACCCGGAGCGGGAAGTCGTTGCGACGCTCGGCAGCAAGGAGGGGCTGGCCAACCTGGCGCAGGCCATCTCCTCGCCGGGCGACACCATCCTGGTGCCGAACCCGTCCTACCCGATCCACCAATTCGGCTTCATCATCGCCGGCGCCTCCGTCCGCAGCCTGCCCTGCACGCCGGATGACGAGATGCTGGCGGCGATCGACCGCGCGGTGCGCCATTCGGTGCCGAAGCCGACGGCCGTGATCGTCAATTTCCCGTCCAACCCGACGGCGCATCTGGCGAGCATTGAATTCTACCGCGACCTCGTCGCGCTTTGCCGGCGGCACGAACTCTTCATCCTCTCCGACCTCGCTTATGCCGAACTCTATTTCGGCGAGACGCCGCCGCCTTCCGTGCTGGAGGTGGAGGGGGCGAAGGAGGTGACGGTGGAGTTCACCTCGCTCTCCAAAACCTACAACATGCCGGGCTGGCGGATGGGCTTCGCCGCCGGCAACGAGCGGCTGATCGGCGCGCTGACGCGGGTGAAGTCCTATCTCGACTACGGCGCCTTCGCGCCGATCCAGATCGCGGCGACGGCGGCGCTGAACGGGCCGCAGGACACGGTCGCCGAGATGCGGCGGCTCTACCGCGAGCGGCGCGACCTGCTGGTCAAGGGCCTGCGCCAGGCGGGGTGGGAGGCGCCCTCGCCGGAGGGCTCGATGTTCCTCTGGGCGCCGATCCCAGAAAAATTCCGCCACCTTGGCAGCGTCGAGTTCTCGAAGCTGCTGCTGGCGCGGGCCAAGGTCGCGGTCGCGCCGGGCCTCGGCTTCGGCGAGCATGGCGACGGGCATGTGCGCATCGCCCTCGTCGAGAACAACCAGCGCATCCGCCAGGCGCTGCGCGGCATCCGGGGCTTCCTCCAGGGCGACAATCTGGGGCCGGTGGCGGCGGAGAAGGAGCAGGTCTCGGCATGAGCAAGCCTCTCTCGATCGGCATCGCCGGGCTCGGGACGGTCGGCGCAGGCGTGCTTCGGCTGCTCGCGGAGAATGGCGACATCGTTGCGGCGCGGGCGGGGCGGCCGGTCACGGTCGGCGCCGTCTCCGCGCGGACGCGGGGGCGGGACCGGGGCGTGCCGGTCGAGGGCCTGCGCTGGCATGACGACCCGGTGGCGCTCGCCGCCGATCCGGGCGTCGATGTCGTCGTCGAGCTGATCGGCGGCAGCGACGGGCCGGCCCGCGCCCTGGTCGAGGCGGCGATCGCCGCCGGCAAGCCGGTCGTCACCGCCAACAAGGCGCTGCTCGCGGTGCATGGCGCGGCGATCGCGGAGCTGGCGGAGGCGCGGGGCGCCGCACTCGCCTTCGAGGCGGCGGTCGCGGGCGGCATCCCGGCGATCAAGGGGCTGCGCGAAGGGCTCGCGGCCAACCGGCTGCGCCGCGTCGCCGGCATCCTCAACGGCACCTGCAACTACATCCTCACCACCATGCGCGAGCAGGGGCGGGAGTTCGGCGATGTGCTCGCCGAGGCGCAGGCGCTCGGCTATGCCGAGGCCGACCCGTCCTTCGACATCGACGGGGTGGATGCGGCGCACAAGCTGGCGATCCTGGCGGCGCTCGCCTTCGGGCGGCCGGTGGATTTCGGCGCGGTGCATGTCGAGGGCATCCGTGAGGTGACGGCGCTCGACATCGCGCTGGCCGGCGAGCTCGGCTACCGGATCAAGCTGCTCGGCATCGCCGCACGCGACGAGGCGGGAATTTCGGCACGGGTGCATCCCTGCATGGTGCCGGTGGCCGCACCCATCGCGCGGGTCGATGGCGTGTTCAACGCCGTCGTCGCCGAGGGGGATTTCGTCGGGCGGGTGATGCTCGAGGGGCGCGGGGCGGGGGCGGGGCCGACGGCGAGCGCCGTGGTCGCCGACCTCATCGACATCGCGCGCGGGCGGCACACGCCGGTCTGGGGCGGGGCGCTCGATGCGGCGCCCGCGCTGCCGATGGAGCGGCATCGCGGCGCCTATTACCTGCGGCTGATGGTGCTCGACCGGCCGGGCGTGATCGCGGATGTGACTGGCATCCTGCGCGATCAGGCGATCAGTCTGGAGTCCATGCTGCAGCGCGGGCGGGCGCCGGGCGAGGCGGTGCCGGTCGTGCTCACTACGCATGATTGCGAGGAGGCGGCGATGCGTGCGGCGCTGGCCCGGATCGCCGCGCTGGATGCGGTGCTGGAGAAGCCGGCGCTCATCCGCATCGAAGCACTGTAGAAGACAAGGGAGAAGAGCATGTCTGCGGCCACACTCGGCAAGGTCGTCGACCGCAACCTGGCGCTGGAGCTGGTGCGGGTGACGGAAGCGGGCGCCATCGCCGCCTCCCAGTGGATCGGGCGGGGCGACAAGAATGCCGCGGACGGCGCCGCTGTGGATGCGATGCGCCGGGCCTTCGACACCGTCGCCATCACCGGCACCGTGGTCATCGGCGAGGGCGAGATGGACGAGGCGCCGATGCTCTATATCGGCGAGAAGATCGGCCTGGGCGGGCCGGAGGTCGACATCGCCGTCGATCCGCTGGAGGGCACCTCGATCACGGCGAAGGGCGGGCCGAACGCCATCGCCACGCTGGCGCTTGCCGAGAAGAACGGCTTCCTCCACGCGCCCGACATCTACATGGACAAGATCGCGATCGGGCCGGGCCTTCCGGAGGGGCTGGTCGATCTCGACGCCTCGCCCGAGGAGAACCTGCGGGCGCTGGCCAAGGCCAAGAAGTGCGAGGTCGGTGACCTCATGGTCTGCACGCTCGACCGCGACCGGCACAAGGCGATGATCAAGGCATGCCGCGCGGCGGGGGCGCGGATCACGCTGCTCGGCGACGGCGATGTCTCGGGCGTCATCGCGGTCAGCCAGCCGGAGACGGGCATCGACATCTATATGGGCTCGGGCGGCGCGCCGGAGGGCGTGCTGGCGGCCGCGGCGCTGCGCTGCATCGGCGGGCAGCTGCAGGGGCGGCTGCTCTTCGAGAATGACGAGCAGGTGCAGCGCGCCCGCGGCATGGGCGTCACCGACCCCAACCGCAAGTACCGCGTGGATGAGATGGCGCAGGGCGATGTGATGTTCGCCGCGACCGGCGTCACCACCGGGCCGATGCTGCGCGGCGTGCGGCGGACGGCGCATGGCGCCATCACCCATTCCATGGTCATGCGCAGCAAGTCGGGCACGGTGCGCTATGTCGAGGGCCACCACAATTACGAGCGGAAGCCGCTGCCCTTCTTCAGCTGAGGTGATGTTGGAGCCTGTCCTTGGTATCGGCCGCAGCCTCACCGGGCGGCGCTGGGTCTGGCGCGAGGCGGAGGAGCGGCTCGGCCTCGCCATCGCGCAGCGGGCCGGGCTGCCGGAGCTCGTCGGGCGGCTGCTGGCGGCGCGGGGCGTGCAGCTCGAGGAGGTCGGCGATTTCCTCGAGCCGACGCTCAGGGCGATGCTGCCGGACCCCTCGCGGCTGATCGACATGGATGCGGCGGCCGAGCGCCTGGCCTGGGCGGTGCGCAGCGGCGAGACGGTCGCCGTCTTCGGCGACTACGATGTCGACGGGGCCTGCTCCGGCGCGCTGATGGTGCGCGCGCTGCGGCGGCTCGGCTGCACCGTCTCGCATTATGTGCCGGACCGGCTGAAGGAGGGCTACGGGCCCAATCCTGCGGCGATCCGGGCACTGTGCGAGCGCGGGGCGACGCTCATCGTCTGCGTCGATTGCGGCATCGCGGCGCATGAGGCACTGGCGGCGGCCGAGGGGCGGGCGGATGTGGTGGTGCTCGACCACCACAAGTCGGAGGGGCCGGTGCCCCGCGTGGCGGCCGCGGTCAATCCCAACCGGCTAGACTGCAGCTCGGGGCTCAGGAACCTGTGCGCGGCGGCGGTGGCCTTCCTCGCCGTCGTCGCGCTGCACCGCGTGCTGCGCAAGGCAGGGCATTTCACCAAGGTCGAGGAGCCCTCGCCGATCGAGCTGCTCGACCTGGTGGCGCTGGCGACGGTCTGCGACGTGATGCCGCTCACCGGCGTCAATCGCGCGCTGGTGGCGCAGGGGCTGAAGGTGATGGCGCGGCGCGGGCGGGCGGGCGTTGCCGCGCTGCTCGATGTCGGGCTGGTGCGGGACCTGCCGACGGCGCATTCGCTCGGCTTCGTGCTCGGGCCGCGGATCAATGCCGCCGGGCGGGTGGATGAGCCGGATCTCGGGATGCGGCTGCTGCTCTGCGACGACCCGATCGAGGCGCGGGCGATGGCGGAGCGGCTGGATGTCGTCAACCGGCGGCGGCAGGAAGTGGAGGCCGAGGTGCTCGGCGCCGCCTTCGCCGCGGCCGAGGCGCAGTACAAGGCAGGGCATCCCGTGCTGCTGGTCTGCGGCGACGGCTGGCATCCGGGCGTCGTCGGCATCGTGGCCGGGCGGGTGAAGGAGAAGTTCAACCGGCCTGCCTGCGTCGCGGGGCTGGCGGGCGGTATGGCGAAGGGATCCGGGCGGTCGGTGCCTGGGGTGGATCTCGGCGCGGCGGTGATCGCGGCGCGGCAGGCCGGACTACTCGAGACCGGCGGCGGGCATGCCATGGCGGCCGGGTTCAGCCTCCTCGAGGCGCGCAGGGAGGCTTTCCATGCCTTCCTCAATGAGCGGCTGGCGGTGGCGAAGGGGCTGCCTGGGGCGGCGGACCTCGTTGTCGAGGGGAGCGTCGCGGTGCCGGCGGCGACCACGGACCTCGCCTGCCAGGTGGAGCGGCTGGCGCCCTTCGGGGCGGGGAACGAGGAGCCGGTTTTCGTCCTGCCGCGGGCGCGGGTGGTCCGCGCCGACCGCGTGGGCAAGGAGGGGAACACCATCCGCGCCTTCCTCGAAGGCGAGGCGGGCGGGCGGCTGAAGGCCATCTGCTTCCGTGCGAAGGAAGGGCCGCTGGCCGAGGCGTTGCTGGCGCGGCAGGCCGGGCCGCTGCATCTCTGCGGCCAGATCAGGGCCGAGCGCTGGAACGATGCGGTCAGCGCCTGCCTGCATGTCGTGGATGCGGCGCCGGTGCAGCCGGGCTGACATCGGCCCGAGGCAGCCTTCGGCCGGGTGGCACGTTGTCCCGGCCATGGAGGCCGGGACCATGGGCATGCGCCGCTTGCTGTTCGCCGTGATGCTGGGGCTTGGGCTGTCATGCGGGGCCGGAGCGGCCCCTGCGGCGCCGGGGCTCTCGGTGGCCGGGACCGGGCTGCTCATGCCGGCGCAGTACCGCCGGCACTATGCGCCGCCGCGGCGCTACGGCCGCCGTCATTACGCCCCGCCGCCGCGCCGCTACTACCGGCCCTACCCGCCGCCGCGGGCGCGCTATGCCCCGCGGCCGCGGCGCTACTACCGCTGAGCCTCGGCCAGGCCGGCAGGCAGGTCGTCTGCCCGCCACCGGATGCGGAAACCCTCGCCCAGGCCAGCCATCGCATCCCTCAGGTCCGGTGTGGGACGGGATAGCCAGAGGTGCAACCGGAAGGCGTTCTACGGGCGCGCGAGTTGGCGCCTCAGTTGCGGCGCATGGCCGCCCAGGCCTCGGCGATGCGGGCGATGGGATCCTCAGGCGCCGCAGGCGCTGCCTGGCCGGAGGCGCCGCCCGGGACATCGCCCCAGCGCCGCACCGGGCCGCTGTCCAGATGCACGAAGTTGCGGCTGTTGTAGACGCCGACGCCGCCGCGGCGCATCTCCAGCGCCACATTGGCGAACCCTGGCATCTGGGCGGCAGGCAGGCAGACATCGAGGGCCCGGGCGACGAGGTGCTGGCTGTTGCCGGCGCCGCAGACCAAGCTGTTGGTCTCGGGCGTCCGGAAGCCGGAGACGACCAGGAACTCGCCGCGCCAGCGGGTTCGCTGGCCGGCCTCCCAGAGGATGTCGATGGCGGTCGGGTCGAAGGCGTGGACGGTGCCGCTGCGGCTGTCGGCCAGGACGGCGGAGATGTCGGCAAGCGCCGCGGGATCGACGCCGCGGCCGTCATGGTAGACGCCGCTGAAGCGGGCGCCGGTCGCGGCGTGGCGAAGGGTGAGGCGTCTCAGGCCCGGGGCCGTCCGCTGGGTGGCGAGGGCAGGCGAGGCGAAGGCGGCCGGCGCGAGGGCGCCGAGCATGAGGGTTCGGCGGTGCATGGCGACCTGCCTAGCGGCGTGGCCCGGACGGCGAAACCCGTGCTCGCGCGATCGCGTCCATGCTCCCGCAAGCGCGATCCGAAATTCAACTTGTGCCATAGAGCATCTGGAAGCCTTGCACGCTGGAGGCGTCAGCGGGGCAGGCAACCGAGCGCGGCGCCCACCGATGCCGGGACTCGGGGCCTTGCCAGGGCGAGGAGGTCGCGGATGGCGGACGGGGGTTTCGCGGGGCCGGCTCCGGCCCGGGCCCGTCGCCCCGTCGGGGCCGCGAGGCTGGACGTTGCCGGCAAGGCAGTGTAGTGGAGCCGCCCGCAGGCCCGCCAGGGCCCCGCCGAGGCCTGTCCCCATCGTCTAGAGGCCTAGGACACCAGCCTTTCACGTTGGTAACACGGGTTCGAATCCCGTTGGGGACGCCAGGCAGGTTTCAGTCAATAAAATCAGTTACTTAGCGTAAGCGCGCCGCGGCAATTGTAGCGGCTCATTGTAGCAGCTGCCTTGCTTTTTGACGTTCTCAAGCCACTCCGTAATAGGCCCAGAGCCGCCTCAACAAGGCGAAGATAAACGGCCCAGCGGCGACCAGGGCGAGAAAGCCTACTGCACTTCCTATTGCGGCGAAGATCAGCATGCGTCCTTCTCGGCGAATCTCTCTGTCGAGAGCCGCCTTGTCAGCCGCCCTTCGCTCCTCAAACGACATCGACTCCGACATCGGCAAACCCTCCGTCAGCACCGGACGCCTGCAGCGGTCCAGACAAGGCATACTTGCGGTCGGGCCAGTCGAGCCGCAACAGGGGCATAAATTATCGGCTAAATACGATGTTATAATATAACAAATACGCAGGGCTTTGGTGTGTCGGCTTTTTGCTTTGTCCTTGATCCACCGAAGGCTTTGCAACCGCGAGTCTACGGTCATGCCCAAGCACGTTCCGAAAGAAATCTCGGGTGCGGATACCTGCCTTGGCAACCACTCTGGCCGGGCCATCGGGCCGAACGTAACCCATTCGGCGTCGATCTTCGGCTGCGCACGTTCTTGATTCGTTCTGTCGGCCACGGCATCCTGCCGGCATGGCCGATGCTCCGGATCACGCTCCATTGGACTTCCCGCCCAACTGGCTAAATCCCGGCACCCTACGCGCCAGGGAACTGGCCAAAGCGTGTGCTCTTGCCTCCGGGCAAGATGCCGCTGGCGCCGCGGAGGCGGCCTACCTCGCTGCCCGAGCGCACCACCCCGCCCTGCCAGCCTGCATGTTGTTTGAGGCCGCCATGATCGTCGTCAGTTGTTTCCAAGCGCCGCGACGCTGATGGGCCACAACCTCTCTGACTTCAAACGTCGACGGTTGATGCTCGCAGCTCCGCTGGCCGACTGGTCCGGATGGTCGCTGCTGATTGACTGTGGCGGCCCGCGTTGCCCCCGTCGCCGGATTTTCGAGGTGGCCGAGCTTGCCCAAGCGCATCCCGCCCTGCCGCTGCATGAGTACCTCAACCGCATGCGGTGCAGTTCTTGCGCAGGGGAGGTCCGCAACGCGGTGATGCTGCGGCTCCGGACGGAGCAGAGGGTTGTTGTGCGGGGAGAACGCGGGTGAGCCAGTGGCCGAGCATGGGCGTTGGCAGTGATCCCGCGCTGGCCCTCACGCGGGTTGGTCACCTAGCCCGCGGCTGTTGCACGCTGGAGATTTGGTGCCGCAGTTGCGACCACCGACGCTGGATGTCAGCGCAAGCTTTGGCCCGGAAATACGGTCATTTGTCGGTGTGGGAGATGACCGCACGGATGCGTTGCGGACAGTGCGGCTGCCGAGGCGCGCCGATCCGGGTAACGGCTTGGCCGCCGAATGGTGCGCCGGCAGAGAAGGACAGGGTTAAGCCATTCCAAGGTAGCCTGCTTGGCTAAAGGGATAGCCCGCATGCAAGTTGTAACTGCCGCAGCATTCGGCTTGGCGCTGGCAGCCTCACCAGCCTCGGCCGAGCGCATCGCCCGGGTGGTTGACGGCGACACCGTCGTGACGGCCGGCGGCGAGAAGGTGCGCCTGATGCACTTCGACGCACCGGAGACGCACGGTAAATGCCCGCGCGAGCGCCAGCTTGCTGAGCAGGCGACAAAGCTGCTGCGGCATCTTGCCGATGGTGGTCTGCGCCTGGACCGTCATGGCCGCGACCGGTACGGACGCACCCTTGCGGCGGCCCGCACCCCGACAGGCGGAGACGTGGCCGCGACGATGATAAGGGCGGGCCTGGCGCATCCCTATGAGGGGCGCGGGCCACGTGGCGGATGGTGCGTGCCCGGACGCTAGGCTGCCTGCTCACGCGATAGCGCCGCACTACAGACCCACCACCGCCAAGGCGACGCATCGCCACCGGGGTCGACATAGCGAGCGCCGCATTTCGAGCCAACGATCACCAGTTTGGGCCCGGGGTCCGGCTGGCACATCTCTTCACCCCGCCTTGCCCACCAGCCGCATGTAATTCGGCAACCGCCCCTCATCTAGCCACAGATCAACCAGCGGCGTGATAGTGCCGACTACGCCGAAGCTGCGCCCGTCCAATGGGTGACTAGCCATTCGCAGGAGGCAGACATGACCGCCCTTCAAGCAGTCGATCCCCGCGTTTCGGTACGTGTAAGAAGGGCCGCCGAGCGGCCCGTGCGCAGCGGTTTGCTCCGGTCCGGGGCGAGAGGCGGCTTGGGGCGGTTCATCGACAAATAGGCTCATGCCCCCGGCCTAGAGCAGAACGCCTACCGGTTGATTGCGGCGGAGCTTGCGAAGTGCTTCAGCTCGCTGGCACGGCTTGCAGCAACCGGTAGACGCTCGCCCGGCCTATTCCAAGGCGGGCCGCAATCTCCGCCGGCTTCACACCTTGGGCCCGAAGGTTTCGAACGTCGGCCGCCTGCCGCTGCGCAGTGGGAACCCGCCCCTTATACTTCCCTTCGGCCTTCGCCTTGGCGATGCCTTCCCTTTGACGCTCCAACATTAAGGCTCGTTCAAACTCCGCCACGGCGCCGAGCATGGTGAGCATCAGCTTTCCCGTTGGCGTCCGGGTATGGACCTCGGAGCCGCCCATGGAAAGGACGCGGAGCGCAACGCCCTTCGCTTCAAGCCGCGCTATGATGGCGAGCATGTCGGCGACGCTGCGGGCCAAGCGATCCGGCTTGGTGACTGTCAACGTGTCGCCCTCCCGGACGAAGTCCAGAACCGCTTCGAGCTTCGCCCTGGGCGCCACCGACGACACCCGCTCCGCGAACACCTTCTCGCATCCGGCAGCCGCCAAGTCGCGCTCCTGCGCCTCCAAGCCGGCCTCTTGATCGAGGGTGGAAGTGCGCGCGTAGCCGACGGTCATGCCCATGGTTGAAGCCCCATCCCCGGCGGAGAGTCCCGCACGGGTCTAAGACTATCGCTCCGCAACGAGTCTCAATAGTCAATCCCATTCATGTGGGACTCGTATCGGCCGGACTGAGACGTCCCGCACGGGCAAGCCGCTATGAGACGGCCACGGCCACGGCCGAGGCGATCGGTCGGAAAGCGGTTGCTGGGGATGCGTTATTTAAGGTTCCGCCCGTGATTTGTCGCGCGCCATGACAGAAGGCGCTTGCTCTATCCTTACTGCCCGGCACGGGAATGCGGCCGGCGGCAGGGGCAAAGCAAAGTATCGCCCGCTGCACGGGAGAACCGCGTGTGCTTAAGGGTGGACTTGGGCCAGGGTGGGGGTCCGGATAATCGATGCACCCGATCGCCAAACAAATCAGTCGAAAGGCCGATACCACACCCTCGCGCTTAAACCTCAGTTCGGGTGCTCACTCGGATGGGATCGCTTCACGGTTCATCATTTCCGTTAAAGCGCTCTAGGCTCTAAACCCAATCAGTTCTGGGCGCGACGCGGCGAGGTGTGATTCAAACTCTGGGGTATTGGAGTTTGGGTCATGGCGGGAGAGTTCTGGCTGACGGACCGGCAGTGGGCGGCGATCGCACCGCTGCTGCCGACCAACCAGGCCGGCGCGCGTCGGGTGGACGACCGGCGGGTGATCAGCGGCATCGTGCACATGCTGCGGAATGGCGGCCGGTGGCAGGACTGCCCGGCCTGCTATGGGCCGCCGACGACGATCTACAACCGTTATCACCGGTGGTCGGGGCGGGGCATCTGGACCGGCATGCTGGCGGCCCTGGTGCAGGCGACACCGGGCGGGCTGCAGTTGATCGACAGCACCACCGCCAAGGCCCACCGCTCGGCCGCGGGCGGCAAAGGGGGGCCGACCGCCAAGCCATAGGCCGCTCGCGCGGCGGGCGGGGCACCAAGATCCACCTGGTCGTGGACGGCGCCGGGCGGGTCCTTGCCTTCACCGTCACGCCCGGGCAGATGGGCGATCTGCGGCCCGCCCACGGCCTGCTGGCCAACCTGCCGCCGCCCAACCGACTGCTCGCCGACACCGCCTATGACAGCAACGGCTTGCGCCACTTCCTGCTTGGGCGCGGCACCACGCCCGTCATCCCCAACAATCCCACCCGCAAGAACCGGCACCCCTTCAACAAGCGCGCCTACCGGGCCCGCAACATCATCGAGCGCACCATCGGGCGCCTGAAGGACTGGCGCCGCATCCATACCCGATAAGACAAGCTCGCCGCCAACTTCGCCTCAGCCATCGCCATCGCCGCCATCCTACACGGATGGACCTGATTGAGGCCGGAGCCTAGGGCGAGGTCGATGAGCATAACGGATCATGTAGCGGACTGGCGTGGGAGCGACCGAATCAACTTGACCTCTCGTCTCCGTGAAGCGTATACAAACGGTGTGCGATGGGTATGCGGCTCTCCGATATCCTCGTCTGGCCGCCTGATACGGCCGCTGTTCATAACCTCCTGCGTCTGAATCACCAGGCGTAGGTCCAATATCGACTGCTGTGCGGATACCTCCGTGCTGCGGCTGAAGGGGACCTATGTGCGATGTGATTCCCGCCGAGGTTGGGCAAGATGGCTCACCGGCAAACGATGGCACGCTTAAGTCTACTAGTAGGCTTCCCTCCGGGGGGCCGTATAAGAATAAGGCCTTTAAAGAAGAGGCTGAGAATACCTCAGACCATGATTGGCTTCGGAACTTCTTTGGCGAAGATTCTAACCCTCCAGACGTAGCTCCGGAGGAGAGAGTCGGCTCACTTTTTGACTACGAAGCCTCCGATGAGCCTGAAAATCTCTCCAAGACACCCGCGGCGCGTCGAATTCGGAGAAAGAAGCCAAGGCCGAAGCCCGAGGTAGTGCTTCCGCTCCGGGCTGCATCCCCACTCGACCGAATGGGCGGCTTCCGGTTCACCCCGGAGAAGCTTTCACGGAAAGCTGTCAGTGAATCGCTTTATCTCAACCTCCGCCGGACCCCGGTAAACCCGGCTGCCGAGGCTTTGGTAAGCGAGATTCATCGGCGCGTTATCCTCATCGAAGATCATGCCAAGACCCGCACCCGGGCACGCCGGGCGGATGCCGACCGACAGCTCCGGGCTGCTATAGGCGCCATCGTCGGCAACCTCCTCCTCGCATGGGCCGAGACACCCCCTCGGGCTGTTTCCCGCAGCCTCTTCGCCAATACCTTCACGGGCGAGGACATAGGTTACCCGGCCTTCGCCGATGCCATGCGGTGGATGAAGAAAGAGCACCTTCTTCACCGCCGCAAAGGCGGTCGGCTCCCGGATGGCTCCAAGGGCGCCGCCTCACGCTTCTGGCCAACGCAGGGATTGCTTACCCTCGCCGCCTCTTACGGCATCGATACCGCGACCGTGGCCACCGACTTTGGCTGGCGGAAATCAACCTCG
Source organism: Belnapia sp. (assembly GCF_059504005.1). NCBI lineage: Bacteria > Pseudomonadati > Pseudomonadota > Alphaproteobacteria > Acetobacterales > Roseomonadaceae > Belnapia > Belnapia sp. Next base: position 71,391 of record NZ_JCACHU010000147.1, read on the forward strand.
CAAAAGGTGCCGAAGGTCCGCGAGCCGATCGTCCTGTGGGAAATCACGGCGCACCCGAACGCTGGTAGGGGACGCAAGCTTCGGATCGACCAGCACGACCTCGTCGCCGCCTCCCTCCAGGCCGAGGTCGAGCGCCTGAACGCCTTCGCCGCGCAGCATGACGTCACCGGATGCCGCCCTCCGCGATGGCAACGCCACTTCCGGGGCGATTGGCGCCTATACGGGCGGCTCCATGCGGTGGGCGATGGCAACTACCAATCCATGCCGGCCGACCGGCGGGTCAACGACATCCGGATCAACGGCGAGCCAGTCGTCGAAATCGACATCAGCGCCTCGCATCTGTCCATTATGCACGCCTTGATGAGCCTGCCGCTCCCTGAAAGCGACCCTTACGCCATCCCCGGACCCAATCGGAAGGTCGTCAAGGTCTGGATCAACGCGACCTTGGGCAAAGGTAGCCCTGTCCGGAAGTGGCCGAAGAAACGGCTTGCGAAGATGCCGGAGCTGGCTGCCCTTGACCCGCTCAAGGTAATGGCTGCTGTCCTCAAGCAATACCCTTGGTTGGCCGAACCATGGCGCCTCGCCAGCGAGTTTGAGGCCGTTGCGAACCCGAAGCGGGTGCTTCCGCACATGCTGATGGGCATCGAGAGCGACATCATGCTCGCGGTGGTCCAGGCGCTGAATGCGCAAGGCATCCTTGGGATGCCTATCCATGACGGCATCCTTGTCCCGGCTCCTGCTGCGGACCTCGCCTGCGACCTAATTCTCAGCATTTCGCGGCGCGAAAGCGGCATCGAACTCAAGGTCAAAACCTACCCAATCCTCGTCCATCGGCCGCAACTTCAACCAAAAGGAACCTAATCATGCCGGTACGCCTGATAGCTAACCTGCTTGCCCCAGACATTGCGAACTTACTTGATGCTCGCCAGTTCGAAGGATCAATCGAACCCCGCTCAATCCTTGCCGCAGGCAATGTCGCGCCAATAGTTCATCTGGATTCAACGCGGACCAAGGCGAAGCGGCGAGCCGTCACACCCGCGACGTTCGGCTTCTCGAAGCAACAAGTTCAAGGATTGCCGGGACTGAAAAGTCGTCCAGCGCCAGACACATACTGTGAAGGTGCAACATCGGTGAAACTGGCGAGCCGGATGAAAGCAGCATATGACCGGATGGTGCCGTTTCGGCGTGGCCTTATCGCAGTGACGGGCTACCTCGACGCTGCTGAACCCAATCACCACTTGCCGCAACACGAAAACACATGCGCAGTATTGCGACGAGACGGCGGCCCAATGTTAATCGCCTGCACGGTGGATTATACGTGCGACTTCGATGAGCTCGCGAACCCAACACCAGAATTCGACGCTTGGTTCGCAATCTTTATGGTCCCAAGCCGCGGTAATGACGCGGTAACGGGAGAATGGATGCCTGCCATTCTGGGTCCCAACGAAGTGGGCGACTGGTTGGACGGGTCTACTTCCAACTACGATGCGAAAAGACTTTCTGCTATGCTCAGGTCAACCGCTGAGGTTGATCTCTGCCGTCACCAACACACGGATGTGGCAGGAGTTGTTGCAACCGACGTAGCCCGCTTACTGCGTCCATTGCGCGGCGCATTCGCTAAGCAATAGGTCGTTTCAAAATCAGCTCTCAGCAGTTGCTAAGGTGCGGTGAGCGCCAGCGGTTCGCCGCTCCGTCGATCGCGGCAATGTCGACCTGGGCGGCGGTTCTAGGTAGCAGAATGGAAATCGCTGCCCAAGGCTCGGCGCAAGCGCATTGTAATCGACGGCGACGGTGACGGCGTCACGTAGCTGGACTACGGCTCCCTCCATACCCGGCTCATACACCGCCTCGACGAAGGCGCAAAAGCACTGGACGCGCTACATGCTCTCGTCGATGCGGACCGAAGCTTGGTCAAGCAGGCAATGATGGCGCTGCTTAACATGGAGAACGGGACCAGCCAGCCGCCGAAGTGGTTCCGGGTCGACGAGGCGGGAATGCGGTGGCGTGAGCTGTGCGCTCGGATCACCGCTGGCCTTCCTCTGATCATTCCCCACATCGGCACCGGCATCGGCCTCAAGCTACAGCGCGTGGATTCCGACCTCGCAGAGGCGGTGATGCTGCACTTCGCGGAGCAAAACACCCCCTGCCTCGGCATCCACGACAGCTTCATCCTCGCTAAGCGCCACCAAGTCGAGCTTGAGGCGGTGATGAAGCACGCCTACCGCTCCCGGATCGGGTTTGAGGCGGTGCTCAAGGTGGGCTGAAGGGGACTTGAGGGAGCGTGAACGGGGCTGGCGGAAGAATTGGGCATCGGGAGGTGGCGATTGAAAATGTAACGCATAATGCCCCTTCCTCCTTTCCCCTCCTTTTTTGTCTTATCAAAAGAAAAGCACCCGTAAGCTCCCTTTAGGGATGATAAGGGTTGCGCTTGCAAGGTAATAGACCTTCCATCGACTGCTCGCGCCGAAAGAAATCCAATCGGCTTGGGCCCACGCAAGCGACCGATGAAGAATGAATCGCTACAAACGGCTTTTAGGTGACGCCAGCGATGCGTGGCCGATATAGCTGGCCACAAAGTAAGCGGCAGACTTCAGAGCCTTCAAATGAGAGATTTGTTTGGGACCAAATAATGGCAGGCACGCCGCTTCCTCGTAGAACCCCTGGAGTCCACAAACCCTTGGGCGCTTTGCAAACGCTGGGAATGGTACGAAATACACGCTCAACGACGGAAAGTGAGCCATGACCGATTCTGATACGACTTCCAGGACCAAGCGGAAGCTTGACCAAAGTTCCGATGCTCTCGGTGTCGACCAAATCCTTTTCGGACTTGAGGCCTTGGGGGTAGCTGAACTTCGTCAGATCGCTTCCGCCGTTGAGGCTGCAATTCAGCAAAAGGCGGAGGGCGAGCGACAGGCTTTCATCGAGGAGACAGAGAAGAGGGCCAAGGCGCTCGGGCTCTCTATCCGTGACCTTTTCGGCGAGGTGCCGGCTGCGCCAAAGCGCGGTCGAGGGAAGGCCAAGGCCTCCGCTGGCGAGGGTGTTCAACCGAAGTACAGAGGCCCGAATGGGGAGTTGTGGAGCGGCAGGGGGCGGATGCCGAAGTGGGTTCAGGTTGCTGAGGCTGCAGGCAAATCGAGGGACGATTTTCTGATTGCTTGATAGCGCGATTGGGCGCAGAGGCCGCGGTTTAGGGCTATATCATCATTTTAAAAGTCCCCCCTCAAAATCGACTGATCACGACGTAAAACCAAAACGCGAACGGGGCTTGCGAGGTGTGGGCGCGCGAAGTAGCCGGTTCAGCGGGTGGCGGTTTTCATCCACCCAGGTAGTGCGGCTATCGGCGTGCTGGGCGCTTCTGAGGCGCAACGGCAGCTTGGCCACGTCTTCGCTGAGTCCTTGACGCAGGCATAGACCGCGCTCGCTTGTAGCGCGGTCGTAGGGGTTACTGCGGCCCCTGTGTTGTTTGCGAACGTGCCGAACGCTGTAGACAGCGCAGGGCTCGGGAATGAGGCAGACCATCCAGCAGACTTCTCGACCGTCGCGTTGTCCGCGTCGATCTGCGTCGGGTTCCGCTCAGCAGTGCGCCTCCATGGAAGAATTTTGTCGATGAATGTGGCCATGCCAATATTTATCGGTATGGCGACCTGAGTCAGCGTTTTACGTCAAGACTCTTGATCCGCATGCCCGGACGACCAATCTCGTTATGGCTCCAGCGTTCTCCAAACCCTTTCGCCGGAGAAAGTGGAAGGCCAGTCGCAGGAGCACTTAGTTCCCAACCAACGCCCATTAAATCTTCTAAATTATCTTTTCGAGTGGCTTGTGGTGGGATTTCATACGGTTCAATCCAGCGCAGAGAAGCAGAAGAACCAGGATTTTTGAACTTCAGCTTTTCGAGCATTGCGCAGCAGGCGGTACAGGGACTATGAGTTAACTCTACTTCGATGCTACTAAAATAGCGCTCTTTGTTGGGCGTATTGAGAAACTCGCATAATTGCCTTTCAGCATGGGTAGGGTTGGCCATGTCTTGTAAATTTGAAGGTTTGCCAGTATTCCAGGTCGCAATTTCGAGCAGATTAGACTCTTTGAGTGAAGGTTTGTGAAATCGTAACCCGTCGATAGGAGCCCCACCTTTACCTCTGGCGCCCGGGTCTTGCGCTGGTATCACTCCGACCTCTGACGCTGATGCAGCATCTCTCAGCCAAACTCTTGCGACTAATAGGACAATGCGCCCGGCTGGCGGTTTTGAGATTGTCAATTCGAACGCCTTTTTCATCCTTATAAGGCGCGGGTCGATAGCCATAGCACATCTCCCAGCACGTCATTATAAAAACTGCCGAATAGCAGAGCACCATTGCCAAAAGAAAAGCAAAAACTGCAAACCTTAGCAAGGCTCCTCATTCCAACAGTTCCGCCGAGCGGTGTCGAAAGTTCTTTTTCTCAGATCTAGAGCAACTGGCGCGCTATGTGTTATATGCTGACGTAGAACAACCATCAACCAAACACGAGCAGGCCACGCCCCTCGTAGACTGACTTGTTGGAGACGTTCGCCATAGCACGGGCCATGGCCATGATCAGTGCAACCGGCCCGTCGATCTTGAGGTCTCGCAGTGTAGGCAGAGCGGATACCGCTCGAGATGCTGGCGGCGCAGCTTGCGCCACGTTGCATCGTCCGCCGCAGGAGCTTGGCGCCAACGTTGCCAAATTGTGCGGCTTGGCCTCGGCGCCCGTTAGCGAGCCGCATGGGCAAGTGGTGCGCCGGACTGGTTCACTGTTTGGCCGGACGCAGCACTAGCGGAGCGCCACGAACGCGCTCCGCCGGTCGACCTAAGCGGTCCGTAGTCAGCCTATAAGGAAGTTGTCGAATACCATCTGAGAACCGTCGAGGGCGGTAATCTGCAACTTATCAATTGCGGACCAGCTCACATCAACAAGCGTTGGGTGAGTATTGTTGAGCGTTACCGCCTGCTCACCGATCAGGCTCCCGTCATTGTATCCCTTGAAAACAACATGCTGAACCGCATTCCAGGCTGACGTAGCGTAGACTTGGTCGAACGTGAAGTCGCTTCCATCACTCTTACTGATCGTGACCGGATTGAGCGCGAATGGGTTGAAAGACGCCACATTACCAGGACCAATGCTGCCGTAATCATATCCGGACCCCGGAGCGTAGGTATCTGGGATTGCATTAAGGTTTTGACCTCCGGGAACATCCCAGTTGAAGCCTTTATATCCGTCAGCAATACTGACAAGACCGCCTAACGTATTAATGTCTTCAAACGTAACCAAGTTAGATGGCACAGCAGGAGCTGCCTCGTTGTTGCCAACGATAGTGGCGACGATGGCGTGAGCGCTGCCGTCGATTGATTTCACAACTAGTGTATCTTGGACAGTTTGGCCGCCGGTAAGAGCTTGTACGTTGGCAGAGGCGTTGTCCAAGGAGTAGCTCCATGCGCCGGTGCCGGTATCGAAGCTGAACATACCATAGCTTTTAACCAGATCAGCCTGTGCAACCGCCTGGAACTTAGCTTCACCAGTGTCCACGTCCGACACGGTTAGTGTACCGCCCGTCGTTAACGTTTCATCTTCTTTGACGGAACCTGCGTCCTTGCCGCCAAACGTCGCGGCGTCGTTGGTTCCTACGAGGTTAATGGTGATGTCGCGATAGGTGGAAGCGCCGTGATTATCGATAGCCGCAAGGCGGTAGTGCTCGGCCACAAGTTGGCCGGCTGCCAAGTGGTCGAGCGCCGCGTTATCGACCCCGAATCCCCAGGTGACAAAGCCGATGGTTGGGTTGTCATATTGATTTGGGTTAAATACCGCGGTTACCGTGCTGACATGTCCGTCCTCAAGGGGAGTTACGGAAACGGTGTGAGTATCATGAGGGTCCGAGTCGTATACCCAAAAGCCGCCGCCCTGATACCCGGCATAGCCCGGAGGAGCGTCAAACTCGTGGCGAGTACCGACCAGTTCGTCGGAACTTCCATCCGGCCGCTCTGTCACCGACCCTTCGTCGGGGTAGCCCGCGCTATTGGTTGGCGCGCGGTTAGTGCCAGCGATAGCGACAGTCACAGTGTGTGCCGTCCCGTCAAGCGATTTGACCATGAGGGCATCAGCCAACGTGTCTCCCTCGCCCATTGCCCGGACCGCTGCGTTGCTTCCGTTAAGGGTGTAGCCCCACTTGCCAGAGGTTGCATCGAAGGTGAAAGCGCCGTACTTGCCGGCCAGTGCCGCCTGATCAGCGGCCTGGAAGCGTGCCTCACCCGTGTCCACGTCTGACACAGTCAGCGTGCCACCGGTGATCAAACTGCCGTCTTCCTTGACGGAGCCCGTGTCCTGGCCACCAACCGTCGCCACGTCATTGGTACCGGTCACTGTGACGTCAATGACTTGAGTGGCGGCGCCGTCGGCCGACTTCACGGCCACAGTGTCGTGGACCTGTTGCCCAGCCTTGAGTGCCTGCACCGCTGCTGATGTATTGGCTAGTGCGTAGCCCCAGGTGCCATCAGCCGCGACGTCGAAGCTCCCGTAACTCCCGGTCGCCTTAGCTTGCGGCAAGAGCGCAGCTTCACCAGTGTCGGCATCGGCGACGGTGAGTTTACCAGAGGTAGTCGGTGTTCCGTCTTCCGTTACCGTACCTACCGCTGTGCCAGCGATTGTGGCTGCGTCATTTTGGCCCGTCAAAGTGACATCGATGGTCTGCGCGGCGGTCCCATCGATGGACTTGACGACCAGTGTCTCGTGGACGGTCTGCCCACCGGCAAGGGCCTGAGCTTTGCTATTGTCAAGGGCGTAGCCCCAGGCGCCAGTGCCGGCGTTGAAACTGAAGCTGCCATAAGTCTTGGCGAGGTCGCCTGCCGTCGGCGACCGAAACACTGCCTCGCCAGTGTCGACGTCCGCGATGGTAAGCTTGCCGGAAGCAGCAAGTGTGCCGTCTTCGGACGCCGCACCGGCCTTATCGCCGCTGATCACAGCTGCATCGTTTACGCCATTTACAGTGACGTCGATGGCTTGGGTGGCGGTGCCGTCCTTAGAGGCTACCGTCAGTATCTCATGGATGGTTTGCCCGCCGACCAAGGTTTGCGCCTTGATGTTGTCGAGGGCATAGCGCCAAGTGCCGTCACTACTGAAGTTGAATGTACCGTAGGATTTGGCCAGATCGGAGGAAGTGGCCACTTTGAATATTGATTCGCCGTGGTCCGGATCGGTCACCGTTAGCTTGTTAGAAACAGCGAGCGTCCCATCCTCGGCCACCGCCCCGGTGCTGGTGCCGGTGATCGCGGCGACGTCGTTTAAGCCAGTCAGAGTAGCCGAAACCGTCGCCGAACTCAGGGCGCCATTGCCCAGGCGGATCGTGTAGATAAAAGTGTCTGTTGCAGTCTCACCCGCCGCTAGAGCTTGAATGTTTGCGGCGCGGCTAGGATCGTAGTTAATGGTGCCGTACTCGGCAGTGCCGGCAACCGTATTGAGCTTTAGGGCTGCGCCCATTGTGCTGTATGCGGTTGTCAACACGGTCCCGAGCTTAGTAGTGTCTTGAGCCAACGTATATACGTCTTTGGCGGCTCCGCCGAGGGATGCATCGAGTACCTCGATGTTCACTGCTGCGAGGTTTTCGTTGACGCTGGTGATATTGCTGGCTTGTGGTGTTTTAGCCGCAATCTTCTCCAAATTATTGCTGGACGTGATAGGCATTGGTCATGCTTCTCCGCTTGGCCAATCGTGCTGGCGTTAAGTGCTGTGGTTCGAGAAAGAGCGGCACCCCGTTTCGTCTACTGATCTTGATTAGCGCAAGGGGCGCTTTGATAAGGCAAAGTATTTAACCACTATTGCTACCAGGAATGCGCTGCGATTACTGAATGCGTACCCTTTAGAGCGCATTTGATTGCCGTACTGTTCCAATTTTGAAGTTTTTGTTCTTCGTAACGTCCCTTTCTGCCGCATATTTTAATGCAGAGTAACGTGGCAGCCCCAGTGCGCCACAAATTAAACAGCAACGTTTGTATTATCACGAATTTGTTATAGCAGTTCCTGCAACCGTTGCAATAGAAGCATGTGATCGCGCCCGCGTGAGTTGTGACGTCAACTGCGGACGTCTGTACTAGACATGCACATGTCCACGAATGCCTTTAAAAACTATGTTGGGTACTAGTATTTACTTAGCTCGACTTGCCTTGTGGCGAGGCTCGTACGGGGGCACCAAGGCGGACGAGGCGCTGGAGGTTGTAAGTGAGCCCGCGCAGTGGCACCTGGAGGCGCTGCGTCGGATCCAGCCTGGCGGTGAGCGCCTCGCCATGGCGCCGCTTCACAACGGACATGACGGTCTCCACCTTCCACCTTTGACGGTAAGCGACGCGATCGGCTTCGACGCCTGGCGTGCCGAGCCGTTGGACCATCTCCTGCCGCAGCGGTGTGGTTGCGACCACGCGGGCCGAGCGCCGCTTCTTGGCCGGGATCAGACTGTCGACGCCGAGGCCTTGACGGCAGTGGCGGTGGTTGGCCTCGCTGTCACGGCCTGCGTCTGCCAGGAGCTGCTCGAAGGGCATGCGGGCGGCTGCCGCGCTTGCCAGAGGCGGCAGGTCGGTGAAGTCGCCGCACGGGCCCGGCCTGACCCGCTGCGCCAACAGGATCTGCGGCGCGACCCACATGGCGAAGGCCCATTTCAGCCAGCCGCGCTGGCCCCGGTGCCGCTTCGCGCGCCACTCAAAGTAGCGGGATGTGTGTGCGAGAAAGAGGCCGGTGGAGTCGAGCGCGATCTGGGATGCGCGCACAGTGTCCCCACGGGCGCGGCGGACGGTTTCAGTCAGGGCCGCATCCAGCAGATCAGGGCTGACGTGATGGCGAGCGAACCGCCACACCGTCGCATGGTCCGGGACAGATCGAAGGCCGAGCACGCGGCGGAGTTGGCCCGCAAGGCGGAGAAGGTCCTCCAAACCGCGGTAGGTCAGCCGCAGCCTCTCCCGCAGCAGGAGTGGCTTTGCTATCGGATTCTGGCCCGGGTGTGCTGACGAATTTTGGCCCACCTG